>CAZUEC010000207.1:0-4625 GCA_964618865.1 uncultured Roseibacillus sp.
TCAAGAAATTCTCTCTCGGCGATAAACGAACGAACTTTTGGAAAACGGTCTAAGCCTTTGCCGTGGTTTTCTTTGTTGCCGGCTCTTGTTGTTCCTTTGTTGGGTTCGCTTTTGTATTTTGTTTGGCTTCCTGGCCATTCTTCGGCGCAGATTGTCTATGGCCTGACTAAGCTATTTACTTTGGTTTATCCTTTGTGGTTTGTGGGGTGGAAAGAGTTGTTCACTCAAAAGCCAATTGTGCAGTGGCGAAAGTCTTTGGCTTGGGGGTTGGGCTCGGGTCTGTTGATTTGTGTGGCAGGAGGGCTGCTGATGCTTTCGCCAGTTGGAGAGATGGTTAGGGAGGGTTCAGGGCCTATTCAAGAGAAGGCGGAGCAGCTTGGTTTTGGAGAGAATTTTTTTCTTTTTGCGGTTTTTCTTTCGATTTTCCACTCGGCTTTAGAAGAGTTTTATTGGCGAGGTTTTGTGTTTGGAAAGCTGCGTGAGAAGTTGGGTTTGGTGGGGAGCCATCTCGTGGCGGGGTTGGCTTTTGCGGCTCATCATTTGGTGGTGACTTGGCAATATTTTGACCCGCCATTGGCGATTTTTTTGGCGTTCTGTGTTGCGATGGGAGGGGTGATCTGGACTTATTTATATCAGAAACAAGGGTCTTTGCTGGGATGTTGGTTGAGTCACTTGTGCGTGGATGTGTTTTTGATGGTGGTTGGTTATCAGTTAATCTTTTAGGAATCAGGTTTTGTTAATTTCCGTTGGACAGAGCTTAAATGAGGGCGAGGGTGGGAGTTATTATGAAATGGATCCCTCTTGCAATGGTCACAACTGCTTTCGCGACTTCGTCTTCTTTAATCGCAGATGGAGAATCAAAAGATGCTCTTCAGGAGTCGTCTTTTGAATTTGCATTAGATTTTAATCATCCTGAGAACGAACCGAAATGGAGTTCGGTCAATGACGGGGTGATGGGTGGGCTTTCTGAAGGTCAGGCTACGATAGAAAACGGAGTGTTAATTTTTGAAGGGGCGCTTTCGTTAGAAAATAATGGGGGCTTTGCTTCGGTGCGAACTCCAACGGTTACGAATCAATATAACTTTGCGGGGTCTGATGGACTTGTGTTGCGAGTGAAGGGGGATGGTCGTAGTTACCAATTGCGACTTTCTACGGATGCTCGTCATCGTGGTTCACTGGTTTCGTATCAGAGTCAGTTTGAAACTGAGAATGAGGAATGGATGGAGGTGAGAGTGCCTTTTCAAAAGATGAAGCCAAGTTGGCGAGGTCAGATGTTAAGTGGGCATGTTTTGGATGCTTCAAAGGTGAGTCAGCTTGGAATTTTAATTGGAGATAAGAAGGAGGGGCCTTTTCGTCTTGAGGTTGATTGGTTGAAGGTCTTTTGAGTTGGGTCAGATTTCCTGTGGGAATTGTGATTTGTGATTGGGTGTATTGAGTGGAATCTTTCGAAAAAGGGCTGGACCTTAGGGCTCTGGGAAGGCAGGTAAGAACTCGCTTATGGATTTTCAAATTGCCACACTCTGTGACTACGCCGCCGATCACCAAGGAAAGATGACCGTGGTGGCTCCCTTCGATGCTCTCGCTGCACGTGAGCTTCCAGTGCGCCATCCTTCTTGTGCTTTGGCGATGCGGGTATGTATGACTCCTGATGATAATGGGGATCACACGATGCTTATTAGCCTCATTGATGAGGATGGAGCGGCGGTGAATCCTCAAATGCCGATTAAGGCTGATGTGCCGGTCAAGATGCCTGATGATGTTGCTTTTGTGACTCGGAATCTCATCGTTAATTTTCAGGGGCTCGAGTTCAAAAAGGCAGGTGTTTATTCGGTGGACATTACTCTTGATAATGAGCTCGCGGTTCGCATTCCACTGCGTGTGGTGCAAGTGGACGAGAAGGGACAGCCGGCTCCTGCGTAGCTTGTGCAAGGATTTTAAATTGAAATGGCGCTGGAGTGTTTTTCCGGCGTCATTTTTTTTTGTTTTTCAGGTGAAAGGAGCCTATCGAAGCTTGAAAGTTTGAGCAGTCGAGGCAACCTCGTTTCATGGCTACTTCCTATGAAACTGCGCTTATTACTGGGGCTTCTGCTGGTCTTGGAGAGGAGTTTGCGAGGCAGCTTGCTTTGCGGATGAGTCGATTGATTTTGGTGGCTCGGCGTGGGGAGCGGCTAGATGAAGTGGCGGCTGACTTACGTGCTAAATTTGCATTGGAAGTTCATGTGATTGTCGCGGATGTGGCGCTTTCGGCTGAACGGGAGCGGATTTATGAGGAGGTGAAAGCCGAAGGTTGGGAAGTTGATGTTCTGGTTAATAATGCGGGGCTTGGTGATTATGGTGAGTTTCGGACTTCGGAATGGAGTCGCAACGAGGCGATGTTGAAAGTTAATGTGGAAGCTTTGACTCATCTCACTCATTTGTTCCTGCCTGAGATGATTGCTCGTGAGGGAGGGGCGATGATTCATGTGAGTTCATTGGCGAGCATTTTACCGATTCCAGACTTTGCGGTTTATGCGGCTACGAAGGCTTATGTAAGCAGCTTTGCGGAGGCGTTGCGCATGGAGGTAAGAGGCTTAGGGGTGGAGGTGTTGGCGGTTTGTCCGGGTCCGGTAAAGACAGAGTTTGGTTCGGTGGCAGGACGGGATCAGGAGGGACTGGGGATGCCGGGAGGGCGAAAGAGTTTTTACGTAACTAAGGAGCAGGTTGTGATGGAGTCTCTTGCGGCCTTGGAAGCAGGTCGAGCGCGTGTTTACCCGGGGTGGAAGATCGCTTTGGCTGCTGCCGGTATTTCGATTTTACCGATGGCTGCCATTCGACTAATGATGAGTTCGCGACCTCGAAGACAAAAGCTGCTTGAGTAGAGTGATGAATTTTTCCCCCAAACAAACTTTTTTATGGAAGGTGCTCTGTGCTTTCTTGGCGATTGTGGTGGTGGTCTTTGCGGTGCGTAAGCCGAAGCCTGAAATTGTTGAGAAGAGAGTTGAGATTCCGGTGGAAAAGGAAGTGATCAAAGTGGTGGAAAAAATCGTGGAAGTCGAGAAGCCGCCCGAGCCTGATCCGGTTTTGGGAGTGAATGGTGATTTTGATTTAAGTGAAACTTCGAAGGGGTTTTCTTTTCGCTCGCGGCTGGAGTTGGAAAATGGGGAATTAGCGACGCAGGAACGAGAACAAAAATCGGCATATAAGGCGGAGCATATTCTTACGGTACGTGTGCCGCGGGCGGCTACTACGATGGAGGAGTTAGCGGTGGGAAGCCCTGCTCTTGCTTCGTATTTGCCAGGGTTGGAATCTTTATTGGAGACGGCGACGATTTCTGATTTTTTTGAAAAATTATACAGTAATAAGGTTGGGCGTCTGAAAAAAAATTCGGCTAAGCTTGGTAGTTTGCTGACTGCGCATAATTTCTTCGACTGCCAAACAATGCTTAATCTCACTGCGGAGAACGGGCGAAAGGTTTTCTTATTTCAGGGTGATATGGATGTCGTGAGTGATGGCTCCGATGGGGATCGTCTCTCAGTCATGCCTGATGAGATTGTGAACTCGGCGCACTATCAGCCGGCCACTAGCTACGGTTGGGCGAAAACAGGGAAGGTGCCCAATCCGTTGATCAAAGGATACGAAAAGCGCCTTGTGGTCGCTCGTCAGGAGTTGAGAGATCCAAGTGTCAGCAAAGATCGAAAGGATTGGGTGCGGTCGCGAATCAAGAACACGTTAGAACCAGGTATCGAGGAGATGAAGCGCCGCAGTTTTTTGATCGCAGACTACGACCCCTTCATCGTTATTCCTTTGAATATCATCATTGACCGTCGTGATAAGTGGGGGCCAAAAGTGGGTGATTATGCGGTCGTTTTGCACAAAGGAATTCTCTATCCTGCCATTTGTGGTGATGCGGGGCCGACCTTTAAGGTGGGGGAGGCTTCCTTGCGTATGTCGAAGCAAATTGATAAGCGTTCCAGTTCTTATTGGCGACCTGTTAGTGATCTCACGGTCACTTATCTCTGTTTTCCTGGCACAGCGAAAAAGCCTCACCGCGCACCTGATTACGAGGATTGGCGTGAGAATTGTCAGCGTTTGTTGGATGAGATTGGCGGACTGAAAGAAGGGGTAGAGCTTTTCCGCTGGGAAAATACTCTTCCTGTTCAGGAGGGGTTGGAAGAGGAGGATCTTTCAATAGAATCCGAACAATCGGAGTAACTTTTAAAATAAACTCAGTGGAAAAGCTAAAGCAAGGACAGGTCTGGAAAGTGGGAGAAGACTTCTATCGTATTGTGGTCTGGCAGCGCCTTTCTATCGAGTATAAGCATATTACCGACTGGGAAACCCGCGAGGGGACTCTTCATACTGTTAGTAAGAAAGAGTTTTGTCGTCTGATTCGTCATGGCTCACTGTATCAGCCTTTGACTGATGCCGAAAATGAGAGTGATGAGTGATCAAAAGTCTAAAGAACCACTCCATGGACTGACTTTGGAAACTATTTTGACTAAGTTGGTCGAAGAGTATGGTTGGTCTGAGTTGGGTTTTCGCATTCGGATAAATTGCTTTCTGTCAGATCCTTCCATTCCATCGAGTTTGAAGTTTCTGAGGAAGACTCCTTGGGCTCGCAAGAAGGTGGAAGATCTTTATTTGGA
>CAZUEC010000208.1:0-4602 GCA_964618865.1 uncultured Roseibacillus sp.
ACTCGAAAAGCTGTGCTCCGACCATTACCACGATTTAACTGCTCAAATGGTCTAAAACATGAGCTTTGCTATTCAGGATTTTTGGTCGGCGGAACGAGCTGAGTAATGAATTTGACTCGCGGCATAGCTCCTTTTTTTACCGGCGGGCTGATAAAGGCCAAGTCGCGGCTGGTGGGCTGCCCAAAGAGCCTGGTTCCAAAGATTGTTTTTCCCTCACTGTTGCCAATGAGAAGAGGCTCGAAGCCTCCTTGTTTGCCCGACTGACACTTCATGACGACCAGCTTTCCTGCTGCGAGTTTTTCGACTTTGTCGGCAAATTTGATGATCAAGGGTTGATTGGTGAAGTTGGCAAAGCGGAAGGTGCCGGTTGGAAAAGTGGAGAGCGAATCGTCCATCGCAATCACTCGATAGTTGGTCCGCTCTTGAACCTTGAAAGGGATGACTAGAAGGAGAACCTGTTTGGCAGTTGGAAGGCTCGCCTGCGCGAGAAGAGTATAGGGAGGCTCGTCCTCTTGAGGGTCAATCGCTTCGCGATAAAGTTCGAAATTTTTCATTCCCTTGAGCGCGAAACTTTCGGAGCGGGCAGCCTGCTTAAACTTGAGAGGATGAAAGGATTCTCCCTCGCGATAATAGAGATTCTCTTGAGGCTTTCCTTCCCAATAAAGACAGGAGAATTTGAGGCTGCGGTTCTCTGTATCGGTTTCTTGGGAAAATCCTCGACTGCTTCCCAAGCCGAGTAAAATGTAGAAGAGAAGAAGCGAAAGAAATGAGTTCATGCTGAGAGGAGAGTCGCCACGTAAGGAAAAAGGATTGAGTGAATCTCTAAATTTCTTCTGAAGAAAGCCATCGAAAACTTATGAGAGCGTAGCGACGGCCAAAAGCCTCGTTAGTGGTATTCAGATTGGCTGAATCGGAATCGAGTTCGTCAGTGCGCTCGTCCCAAGGCTCGTTGTTATCAGGGTCGGTCAACGGATCGAGATACTCGGGCATTCGTTGCACGACCGCTTCGCAAATGGCTTCGGCGAGGACATTGCCGTTCTTGTCCAGCGCTTCGCCATAGGCTCGGATGCGAAAGGTATCGGAGCGAGCGCTGAGTCGGGGAGCAAGAGGGCGCAATAGATCCGCTTGGCGTATGTCTCCCGCAATTCCTTCTGTGGTCAAGCGGTTAGAGAGGTCAGAGTCCCCAGGAAAGACGGGGCCTCCGAAGGCGTTTAGGGCAGGATCGACGGGGGGGATACCTCCCGCATTCATCTTAATGCTGGAAAGGCTTCGGGTTTCGTCAAGCGCTGCTTGTAGGGCTCCAGCGGCATTGAGTTGAGTGTTTCCGCTGAGCTGGCGATTGACGAATTCGGAAAGGCTCATGAAGGGGCCTCGCTCCTTAACTTCTGCGACGATGGCTTCTGCAAGTTCGCTGATTTCGTCGTCGCTCAGACGCGAAAATCCGCTCCAGTGAGGAGGGTTGTTACCGTCGTTGGGCGGGGGAGTAGCGCCGTTGGGAAAGGGGGTGCCCTCTCCACTATCGGTGCCTCCCATCGAGTCGCGAATGGCCAGGTTACGATTGGATTGCAGCAGGGATTCCCACGCCAAAGTCGAAGTCGAGTTCACGTTGAAGGCTCCCTTAATGAAGCTGTAGGCCCCCAGCTTTTTATAGCCATCCTCAGCGGCGAGGCTTGCCACGACTTCAGGAGTATTTTTTGTTTTAGGTAAATAAGGTTGTAGCGCAGGGTTGGCCTGTGCGGAAAGAGGGGTTTTTCCAAAAAACTGGTTGAGAGTTTCTTCAGTGGAAGAGCTGCTCTCCACTTGATAGCCTTGAGAAGAGATTGAAAACTGAGGGGCAAGACCAGAAAGGTAGTAGCGGTCAAAAAGAGCATCGTTGATGAGCCAGCTGCCATCTGAGGCCGTGACTTCACGGGCGCTTTCCCCAGGTTGGGCATAGAGAGAATTGGCTGGCACGAAGATGCTGGCATGGGAGTTTCCCACTTTCTTATAGGGTTCGGAAGCTCGCAGGGAGAGGTTGGCGTTGGCGAAGTCTGCTAACGACAAAAGGGGAGCCGTGGGGATGTCGATGAAAGGGACTACGGTTGAGCCGCCTCCGCCATGATAGGCTTGCCCCCAAAAGCCACGAGTGGGCTCATTGGGAGGGAACTGGATGCCGACTTCCTGAAGATAGGAGTTGATGTCGCCAGGTTTGGAGAGCGAGATGTAGGCCTCATTGAACTGGCAAACGCGATGGCCTTCCACGAAGGAAGCGGTGCGGAAGGGATTGAACTGGCTAAAGACTTCCGTCGGATTCTGATTGGGTAAGGGTTGGCCGTCGACTCCGGTAAAGTTGGCAGGCTTTAGCAAGTGGCTATTGATTCCAAAGAAGAACTTTGAGCCACCGGCGAGGTCTCCGGCGGTAAAGGTGGGCCACTCGGACTCGGGGTAGGCTGAGACACTGGTCTCGGGCAAGAGATACTCTGCAACACCACCCCAATTTCTCCCCGCTAAGTTGCCTCCAATGATTTGTATGCGTTCGGCGTCGTGGTCAGGGCTGATGAGGTCGCCAGCGTTGATGTTTGGATCATTGGGGAGAAAGCTTTGCATCCAGAAATGTTCAGCGGAGCCGGTGAGGCTGGTGGTAGTGGAGTGAGTGCGATCGATGTCATAGAGGCAAAGGACTTCATCTTGAGGCCCTACCGATACTTTTTGCCACTCAACTCCTCCATTGGATGTTAAGGGCATTTCCTCGATCGTGATTCCACTGGCGTTAGTTAGGTTTGTCCCGGGAGCAGCTTCGTCATGAAAATCTGTTGCGGAAGAATCGCTCCCAAGTCCGGGAGAGACGATCATCACCTCACCTGGGGCCATGCTGAGGTCGGACACGAGGTAAGTGAGATGTCCGCTGGAAGAGCCGCCTTCACTTTGCACCTTTTGCTTGATGTAGAGGTCCGTTTTAGCAGGACCATATTCGAGAGTTTCGGTGACGTTTCCATCTTCATCTCTCTTCCTCACTTTAAAAGTAATTTTACCTCCATGGCCTCGTTGGAGTCCGATTCCATAGCGAGAGACTTCTAGGCGTACGTTGTAGGGGTTCCAAAGGTAGATGAGGGGGTCAATGGAGAGTCCTAAAGTTCCGTTTGTGACTTTGGCGCTGTAAACACCAACCACTCCCATCAGAATCGGCGCATAGTTCGCCCGTGCGGGATGGAAAATATACTGACTCTTAGCATTTTGCTCATCATCCCACAGTCCAGCGGTGAAGGGGGAAGTTGGCTGGCTGATTTGGCGGTAGTTTGTGCCAGCCCCTGCGCTATTGTTAGGGTAGTAGGAGCGAGCCTGAAGAGTATGCACCCCTGATGAGCCTTCGATTCGTTTGTAGAGGTTGTAGTAGTCGCGGAGAGCCCACCAGTTAGGGCCTCTCACCACCGAGTCACTTCTTTGGAGCTCATCGGAAAAGGGAGAGCCATCTCCTCTGGTGACGCGATAGAGGAAGCGCTCGCGGACAGGCATCCCGGGCGCATCATGCTGTGCAGAAAGGTGGTCGCTCCCGCCCACGAATTCGCCCTCTTGTTGATTGAAGAGGGTGGGTTGGGAGGTCTGAGAGGTGTCTGAGGTGCCGTCCATTTCGAAGGCCAAGCCGAGGTCGCGACGCAGGCCTCCGTTTTTGACATCGGAGAGAAGACCCCTGCTGTGCATCGTAATATCGTGGCGAATCGAACGAAGCCAATCCGCTTGGTTCTCCTCTGAGGCCGTGACTAAGGGGATATCAGCGGGGCTGAGAGCTTTGTCGAACTCTTGCGCGAGCGAACTCTCTTCTCGTGAGATGGGGTGCTCGACTTCACTTCCAAGTGGTCCTCCAAAGACTGCATAGTCTGGTCCTGGAGCGGAGGACAGTCGGGCGATTTGAATTCGATTTAAAGTCTCAAACTCACCTTCATTCCAGCTCAAGTCCGCTTTCAGCCCTTCATCCTCTACCCAGTAGGCGTAGGAGCCCGTCTCGTCGGTCTCGTCATGAATACTCACTCGCGGAACCCGCACCGAGGACCGGTCATCTACCCCTTCAAAGAGAAGAACATCATCATTCTCCGCAGCCGCGCTGGCATCGGATATCGAGTCCAAGGGGCTTGAGACCAGCCAGCGAACAAACTCTTTGGACTCCGGTTCGGTAGGGTCGAACTCTTCGGTATTCCAGACCCCGGTCCAGTGGGCTCGTCCGGGTTGAGTTCCTAGCAACAAATCGGCTGAAGCCGTCACCCGTTGATCGGGGCCGGTGGACTCTTGCAGTTCTGCGATCGCAAGGGTCAGAGCGAGTTGGGCATTGGCTCTGGCTCGGTCCATTGCTTCGGCATTGTTTATGGAGCGTAAAGTGGTCGTGCCGAGACTCAGTAAGCCTACTGCAATCAGAGCCAGTAAAACGAGGATAGAGACCGTAACTACGAGAGAAAAGCCGGAATGCCTTTTCTCTGCCTTTTCCATGCCGAAAGAGGGTGTTTTCAAGGTTTTGGGTGGAAGGAAGTTCAAAGCGATGAATCTACTAAGTGATGACCAGTCACAACCTAACCCAGTTTGTTTTTTTTAATATCTTCATTTTGGAGGGTGTATGTGGCATGTGTGGTAATG
>CAZUEC010000209.1:0-4587 GCA_964618865.1 uncultured Roseibacillus sp.
AGGTGAAGAGGAGGACTGCTTCTTCGTCGCCGTTGGTGTTGCCGAGTCCGAGCAGTTTAACGAGGGTGTTTGCGGGTAGAATTTTCGAAAGAATGACCCACTTCATGATCTGTTTTTTAATCAGAGGAAGGCTGCGTTCGATAAAGATTAGGTCGCGGTTAGGAGGCCAAGGGAAGGAGGACACTTTGCGAACAAAGGGATCAGCGGTGATGAATTTATCAAGGTCTGCCTGTTTGATGGACGATTTGACTGCTTCTTGTGAAGCTGTGAAATTCAGGTTTACGGGGATTTTATTGGCAAAGAGAACGGCGAGGTTGGCGACGAGACCTCCTTTGCCGGGAGGAAGTAAAATACCAACGCGAGGTTTATTAGTGGCTTTAGAAATCTCTTTTGAGAAGGCAATGGCGGCTCCAAGAATTTTTGAAAAGGGAAGTTCGGAGTCGTCAGTGCCATCATGAAGGACTGCGGTGTTGGCGTGTTTTTTTAATCCTTTTAAGAGGGCAACAGAAAGGGAGCCTTTGAGGAAATCGCGGTCGGAAAAAGCAGCTTCGGAGGCTTCATAAAGAGATTCTTGATAACCGGCTAAAGTGGCTTGCCCTTCTGGAAGGGGAAGGCCGAAGGTTAGAACTGCTTCTGGTAGAGACTGACTCGGTTCAATGGTGAGGCGACAGTTATCGGGAGTGTGATTGGCGAGGGGAACGATGCTGAGACCAAGTGAGCAAATTACTTTGAGAACTTCTGAAGGGACCACTGAGGGGGTGCCAGGGCGAGCATTGGCAACTCCGGGGACAAAGAGAATCACTCCATTGCCGGTTAGGGCTTCTTGGAGTGCTCCTGCGACGACGGTTGGGTCGTCATGACGCGAAAAAGCTGCTCCGTTCACTTTGGGACGCTGCAAATACTTTTCGACTTCAGGATCGAGGGTGAGAGCTTCCTCGGCAAGGAAGGTGACCGTTCGATCTGAAAGCTTCGATTCTAGGGCCAAAAGTTGCGGGAGATTCAAGCTTCCGGGAACAAGAATGGTTCCGGAAGCAGGAAGCCGATCCGCTCCAATGATTTGGACATTAGCAGTGCTCATCTCGGGAGGTATTAAAAGCAGGGTTCGTAAAAAGAACGAATTGATTTTTTAGACTGCTTGTTCGTTTTAGTCGATGTTGTGTGGAGAAAGATGTTTTTGTACGTATTTGGCGAGGAGGTCGCCTTCGAGATTCACCTTTTGGCCCGTTTTCGCTGTTTCGAGGTGAGTTGCGGTGGTGGTGTGCGGGGTGATCCAACAAACTGCGGATTGTTCTTTTAGTTCGGCAATGGTGAGAGAAATGCCATCGATGGTGAGGGAACCTTTGGGGATGCACTGAGAATGGATGACCGTGGGAAGGCTGACTTCAAGGCGGTGATCTTGTCCGTGTTCGGACCAATCAAGGATTTCTCCGATGGCATCGACATGCCCTTGTACGAAGTGTCCGCCAAGGCGGTCGCCGACTTGAAGGGCTCGTTCGAGATTGACTTGGTGACCGGACTCCAACTGACCGAGAGAGGTGACTTGAAGGGTTTGGGTTAAAAGGTCAAAGGAGGCTCCACAGATGGACACTTCGGTTACTGTTAGGCAACAGCCGTTGATTGCAACCGAGTCGCCAAGAGCTAGTTCGCTAGCGAAAGGAAGATGAATCGAGAGTCGAGCTTGTTCTCCCGTTCTCTCGAGGCTCGAAACGGTGCCAACTGCTTCAATCAATCCCGTAAACATAATCAATGAACTAGTGCTCTTCGTTCGAGTGGTGTTCGACTGGGGCCGAGTTTTGATTTTTGGCACCGCCTCCAATGGGAGGGAGGAAGCTCATGCAAAGATAGCAGATGACTGTCGGGATGATGGCTCCGGCTAAGAGTTTAACCGGCGAGATTCCCCCTTCGAAGTGTTTCGAAAGTATTGACTGACCGGCAGGGTTGGGAGCATTGGCGATAACGGTGAGGCCTCCTCCTACCACTGCGCCTGTTACGACAGCCTGTTTGGCGCTGTAACCAATGTCTGAGACTTGCGAGGCTAAGTAAGTGATTGCGGCGTTGTCATTAAAGGCAGTGAGAATAGTGGCACCAAAGGTTAGGAGACCGGGCGAATCATTCAGTGAAACAATGATGGGTTCAATCCACCAAGCTTGGCAGCCTCCGTGAATAATGAGAGCTCCTAAGAAGAAACCAACGAGAAGAGGGCCTTTCATGGAGATCGCATTTTGGTGATGTTGGGTGGCAGTTACGTATGCGAGGAAGAAGAGGAAGCCACCGATGAAGAGAATGGGGTCGTGAGCATTAAAGACGGTCCATGCGAGAAAGAATACATGAGTTGCGATAACCCAGATTGGAATGGGATCTTCGCGTTCATGCCATGCGATGGGGTGTTGAATGCCGTCTTCGATTCCGTCTGCACGGTCTGCTAAACGGGCTAGCTCTCCTCGAAATTTACAGAAGAAGACGCCATTGGCGATGAGGATAGCGAGGACGGCTTTGTAACCAAAGTGCGTGAACATAAAGCCCATATCCCAACTCCAGGTGCTCGCGACCATCAGGACGGGGGGAGCGGCAAAGTGAGTGAGAGTGCCTCCCACAGAGACATTAACAAAGAGGAGTCCTAAGGTGGCATAAGCAAAGGTGGGGTTTGGTTTGTGCTTATAGATTTTTTTAGCAAGGAGGAGAGCACCAATGGTCATGGCTGCAGGTTCAGTGATGAAGGAGCCGAGAATGGGAGCAATGGTCATGACCGAGAGCCACCAAGCAGCGGGAGAACCGTGCCCAAATCTGGCGGCGGCAGCCATTAGGGTTTCTGCAAAGCGGAGAACGGGGCGGGATGCCGCGATGGCCATAATGATCACAACAAAGGCGGGCTCTACGAATTGCCGGTCGTGGCCGACGTAGAGTTTAAATGATTCCCAGTCGTAAAATCCAATGGCGGCCGCAGCTAAGGCGATGATCCAGATTCCAAAGATAGCTTCTACTTCGCCGAAAAAGTGGAGCATTGTTGCTTTGAAGCAGACATCATCTTCAGCATCGTCTTGAGGTTTGTCCGCTGCGGTGAGGCCTAATTTATGAATCCGCTCGTGATGCTTCACTTCGCAGGAATGGGCCAATTTGTTGAACCAACCGGCCATAAAGGTGTGAGCGATAGCAAGGAGGAAGATAATGGTTGCGACCAGATTGAAGGGATCTTTTTTAATCCGAGCAGATAAGGTGGCCCCTAACTTCACTGAACCATCTTCAGCCTTTTCGGTTGGGAGTTGGTAGGTGGGAATTGGGAAGCGCGAGTATTGTTCTTTCAGGTGTTTTTCCTGATTAGCAGGGTAATACGGTTCGACGTCGTGACCACCCCCTGCTGCCTGCAGAGAGCATGGAATCAGGCAGAAAAGGAAGAGAAGAAGGCGTAACTGAATAAACATGATAATGAAGCGGGACAATTGCCGCGAAGGGTGGGGGAAGGCAAGCGAAACAAGAGTCTGAGTTTTAGAAAAGTGGGTCTTTTTCGTTGGGATTGCCTTTCGAACGCAGTATGGCCTATGATTCTCTGTGATGCGGCGGTTATTTGCGGTTTTGCTTTCACTTGGAGCTCTTTGTCACTGCTCTCAAGTTGATGAAGATTTTGGGAAAATTCCTGAAATTCCCCCTGAATTAAGGGGAGGACGGGCCTCCGTTAAAAAGAATGAGCCTCCAGCTCGCTTGGTAGCAGCAGGAGTTGATCCCGCGAGTTTGACCATCGCGCAAGGTGGGGTGAAAGGTTTGCCGTCTGAATCGGAGCTGATTTTTACAGATCCTGATGATGTTGACGGTTCTGAATCTGCGATTGAAGGACTATTTCAGATTCAGAAGAAAGATTGGCTCGAAAGTCATTCCATTGCCAAAAAGTATGCTTTGCTAGAATCTAAGCCGTTGCTCATTTTGTTTACGGATAGTCCGGGTCCCCAGAGTAGTGGAAGTCCGTCTGCGGCTAGGTTGGAACGCGAGTTGGTGGCTCGTCTTGATTTTTCGAAATGGGCTGCGGAGCATTTCATTCGACTGAAATTGGATTTCAATGTGCGAGATCGCCAATCGGCTGATTCTAAGAAACAAGCTTTTGCGCTCAAGAAGGAGAAGTATCTCAAGACTCTTCAGAAGCGTTATAAGGTGAAAGGCTTTCCTGCGATGATGGTGGTTGCAGCTGATGGCACAGTGGTGCAAACGATTCGTGGCTATCGCAGTGGAACTTCGGAGTATGTTTGGGGGCTCTTAAAAACGGGTTTGGTGCTCAATGATGAGCGTCAGCAAAAATTTGAAGAGAAGTTGGCGAAAAAAGGTTATCGTCGTTGGAAGGGACAAAATGACAACCGTGTTTTAGCTCGGCTTGCTTCTTACAAAGATGGAGAGCTGCTCTTAATCGCACCCAATGGAGTGCGGTATCAGACCTCCGAAAGTCATTTGTCTCCAGAAGATATTCTCTGGATTGAGGAGCAAAAAGAGAAACGCAAACGTTAAGAGGTTTCTCTAATAATAAGCGATGATTCCCATGAGATTCAGGAATGAATTTTCGGTTTAGACCATTTTTCAAAAGTCTATTCGTCTATCGAGTTTTTT
>CAZUEC010000210.1:0-4568 GCA_964618865.1 uncultured Roseibacillus sp.
CAAGGCGAGGGACAAGGTCGGGGAGAGGGCCAAGGAGGAGGTCAGGGACTGGGCCAAGGTCTAGGGGGTGGACAAAGTCAGGGACAAGGAACTGGATCTGAGCGAAGCCCAACTCGACGGAGCGGTAACAGTGCTATCACCGGTGGGGAATATAAGAAGTGGAGTAACCGCTTGCAGAATATCGAAGCCATCGTCGAGGACCCCGAGGCGCAAACAGCTGTCGCACGGGCTCGAAAGGCGAGCCGTGAACTTCGCAAAGACTTGAAACGAGGGTCTAGAGAGCCGACTCAAGAGGTGATTGAGAGGGAGATTCTTGATCCGTTGTTAGAAGCCATCGAGAAACTGGATACTCGGATTTATGAATTGAGTCGAGAGGACGAACTCGCTCCCGTCGGCCGCGATCCGGTGCCGGATCGTTACGAAGAGATCGTGCGACGTTACTTCGAGGAACTTGGAAAATGAATATCGTCTGGACTGAAATTCGCTGGCTCATCCCCGGCCTAATCACGCTGGCGCTCATTACAGTAGCGCTATTGCTGAGTTATCGTAATCAAGCGACGATGCCGTTGAGGTTTCGCTGGCTAGCAGGAGGCCTGAAGTGGCTTGGGTTTACCTTTCTATTGCTTTTTCTTCTTCGCCCCGAGGTGGTCGAGACCTTTAACCGCCCCGGCACGAATCACTGGGCTGTGATGCTCGATAACAGTGCCAGCATGACCTTGAAGGATGCGAAAGAAGGCCTTTCTCGCGCCAAGGTGTTGAAAGAACTCGTCGGTCCTAAGTCCGGTGATTGGCAAGAGAAGTTAGCGGATGACTTCATCCTCGATACCTTCACTTTTGATTCTCGTCTCAGTCGTCATGCTGCGAGTGATGTCTTAGACTTCAAGGGACAAGCTTCCTCGTTAGGGAAGTCTCTGGGCGATCTCCGTGACCGCTATCATGGCAGACCCTTGGCGGGCGTTCTTGTCATCACCGATGGGAGTCCAACCGATAGCAAACTCATCCAGGAGGGGGTGGCAGATCTTCCTCCGATTTTTCCGGTAGTGATTGCTCCCGAGGATAAGCTGTTAGATGTCTCGCTCACGAACCTCACTGCGCAAGCCACTCTCTTCGAAGATGCTCCCGTGATGGTTGATGCCACTATCACCGCCCAAGGTCTCGCTGGGAAAAAGGTGGTCGCTACGATTCGAGAGTTTGGCGGGGAAGTGAGAGAAGAGAAGAGCCACTCAATCGCTTTGGACGACGAGACCTGGGTGGCGAGTTTTCAGATTCGTCCTGAAGCTCCCGGAACGGCTTTCTTTGAGGTGAGTGTGGAGATTGAAAGCCGTGAAGGCCGAGGAAGAGAAGGCGGAGAGAAACTCTTGGAGGCAACCTTGGCAAACAACAGCCGCGTGGTAGCTGCGAATCGTGAGACCGGGCCCTACCGCGTGCTCTACTTGGGCGGTCGGCCGAACTATGAACATCGATTCCTGCAACGTGCTTTGTCGGAAGATAGCGAAATTAATCTCACTTCTCTCATTCGCATCGCACGCGGGGAAGCGAAGTTCGAGTATCGCGGCCGAGCGGGAGAGAGCAGTAACCCGCTCTATCGAGGGTTCGAAGAACAGGAAGAAGCCGAGCGCTTCGATGAACCTGTTTTCATCAGGCTCAATGTGAAAGATGGCTCGGAATTGGCCGCAGGATTTCCACGAACGGCCGAAGAGCTCTTTCCCTTCGATGCAGTCATTCTTGATGATGTTGAATCAGCCTTTTTCGACCAAGAACAACAACGCTTACTCCAACGATTTGTCAGCGAGCGCGGTGGCAGTGTCGCGATGCTAGGGGGAATGGAGTCTCTCAATGCTGGCGGTTATGCGGAGACTTCTATTGGTGACATGCTACCGGTTTACCTACCTGCGAATGATGCGCGAGGCTACCCTGAGAAAGGTCGATTTGAACTCACTCGCGAAGGAATGTTAGAGCCCTGGGCTCGTCTTCGTCTGACAGAGGGCGAGGAGCGGGAGCGCATTGCGAACATGCCAGCCTTCGACAATGTTCATCGCCTCGGGCCGATTCGCCCAGGAGCGATGGTGATTGGGGAACTCGAATTTGCGGATGGTTCTGCACCAGCGCTTGCGACGAGACGCTATGGACGTGGCCGCACGGCTGTCTTTGCCATGACTGACCTTTGGCGTTGGGGATTGCGTGATGCGGAGTCTCACGCCGACCTGGATAAGACCTGGCGTCAGACTCTTCGCTGGTTGCTTGCCGATGTGCCGCGCCCTCTTTCCCTCAAAGCTGAGGAAGAAGGGGACCGTTCGCGAGTTCTGACTGCGGATCTTCTCGGGAAAGATTTTCAGCCCGATGATTCTGGTCACGTCAACCTTCGCGTCCGCCGTCCAGATGAGACTTGGTCCTCAGTTTCCCTTCGTCGTGATCCAGTCGAGCCTGGCAGCTTTTCGGTCAAGCATTCCTCCTTGGTTCCCGGACCCTATCTTGCCGAGGCCACCACTCGCGCCACCGAAGATAAATTGGCTTTCACCTCAACCACAGGGTGGGTCGTCAATTCTATCCAAGACGAATACGAAATGTTAGAGCCTGATATGGCCAGTATGAACCTTCTCGCGTCCGCTACGGGAGGGAAAGTGCTCGCCTCCAAGAATCTCAAAGACTTCGTGTCGACCCTAGAAAATCTTCCTCTCCCAGTGAGCGAAACCCGATCACGACCGCTCTGGAACTCCGCTTGGTGGATGCTCGCAGCCTTTCTTTGTTTCATCGGAGAATGGTCTCTCCGTCGTTGGAAAAAACTACTATGAAGACCCTCCTCACTTTCCTCTTACTATTCTTCTGTTTCTCTTTCGCGTTCGCCAGCGAGGAGAGAGAAATGCTCATCGTCGTGAGCGAGCCCGGTAATCCTGATTACGACCAAGAGTTTCGTCGCCAAGCGAAAGTCTGGCAGCAGGTCGCCAAGGAGGGCTCGATCAAAGCCCTCACCATTGGCTTGGATGAGGGAGGGGATCCATCTGATCGAATGGCTGATCGAGTAGCGCTCGAAAAGGCCTTTGAGAAATTACCAAAAAAAGGAGGCGACCTTTGGCTGGTCTGGATTGGTCACGGAAGCTTCGATGGTCGCAACGCCAACTTCAATCTCCGAGGCGGCGATATTGATGCCCAGTCCGTCGCCGCACTTGTGAAGCCCTTCGAGCGTCGTCTCATTATTCTCAACCTCTTTTCCGCAAGCGCACCCTTTCTCGACAAGCTTTCGGAAAAAAACCGTGTGATCATTTCTTCTACTCGCAGCTATGAGCAGAGGAATTACTCCCGTTTCGGTGAATACTTAGCAGATGCCATTGAGAGCACGGATTCGGACATGGATTTAGACGGGAAGGTCTCTCTTCTCGAAGCCGTCTTGGAGGCTTCCGCGCGGACCGAGGCCTTTTACCTGGATGCTCAACGAGTAGTCTCGGAGAACGCTGTTATTGAGGATAATGGTGACGATGTGGCCACTCCGACCGGGGTCTTCCAAGGTTTCCGGCCCGAAATGGAGAGCGAAGAGAGCGTCCCCGACGGCGCTCTGACTCGCGAAATTTACTTTCTAGACGCTAATCCCGATCCCCTCCAAGGCGATGCCAAAGAAGAACGAGCCGATCTTGAACGCCAGATTCAACAACTCAATCGCAACAAGGACAGACTCACCGACGACCAATACTTCGAACTCCTTGAGCCTCTGATGCTCAGAATGGCCGAGCTCCACGGGAAGTGAGGATGTGATGCGCGCTATGCTGCTCTAGGTGACTCAATAAGTTACGGGGTGTTTGCTGCGTTCTCTCTGGACGGAGAGGGGGTTATCTGGATGATTCGGTAATGAAAATTAAGTTGTGGGGGCTACTTGCTGGTGGATTGGTAACAGGGTGTTTTGCGGAAGAATCTGAAAATTCAGCGCAATGGGAATCGATTTTCAATGGGAAAGACCTGACCGGATGGACTCCCAAATTCAAAGGTCATGAGCTAGGTGAAAATGCGAAGGATACCTTTCGCGTGGAAGAAGGGGTGTTGAAGGTTGCTTACGACAACTACGAGGAATGGGGCTCTTTATTTGGGCATTTGTTTTTTGAGGAGGAGCTGTCGCACTACAAGCTGAGATTAGAATATCGCTTTGTGGGGAAACAAGTGGAAGGTGGACCTGGGTGGGCGAATCGTAATAATGGAGTGATGATTCATGGGCAATCTGCTGCCAGCATGAAAAAGGAGCAGGACTTTCCAGCTAGTATCGAAGTGCAGCTCTTAGGAGGGCTTGATGATGGCAAGGAAAGGCCGACTGCCAATGTTTGCACTCCTCAGACTCATATTTTCTTAAATGATAAGGTAGATAAGAAACACTGCATCAATTCCTCCTCGAAGACTTTCAACGGTGATGAATGGGTCACTCTCGAGATTGAGGTGGACGGTAGTGAGAAGATAATCCATCGCATTAATGGCGAGGAAGTCTTCGTCTACGAGTATCCTCAATTAGACGACGGGACGTTACTGGAGAAGGGCTCGATTTCCCTCCAAGCCGAAAGCTCTCCAACGGAGTTTCGAAAAATTGAGTT
>CAZUEC010000211.1:0-1215 GCA_964618865.1 uncultured Roseibacillus sp.
TCCACAGCCGCCTCCAGCCCGGCTAAACCACCTACCGCCACCCTCCCCTCCAAAGGGCCCGACTTTACCTTCATTCGCAACCTCATCATCATCGGACTATTATCCGCAGCCATCTTCGGAGCTTGGACCGCCCTCCAAGACAAAAAAGACCGCATCGCAAAACAAGAAGAGAAAAATCAAGAAGAACTCGACCGCAAAGAGAACTTAAAAGAAGCCAAAAGAAAACTAGCTGCCGAAAAACAAGCCCAAGAATTTGCCGAACAAAAAAACAAACACAAAACACTCACTCCTGAACAAAAAAGAATCCCCACTCAAAAAACTCTCACTCCACGCGAACAACTCGAACAACTTAAACCCGCGTTATTAGCAGGAGAAAAACAAAAATTCCCCGAAGGCAGCCTCCAAAGAGGTAGCTCCTACTACTTCTTCATTAACGATGCCCTCACTTGGAATGAAGCCATCGAATTCGCCGAACAATATGGCGGCCACCTTGCCTCCATCCCCTCTCAAAATGATCTCCGTTGGCTTGGCTCTCAAATCCCAAATGAAGTCGATATCTGGGTGGGTGCTGGGGCCACCTCACGCAGCGACTGGGCTTGGCTCGATCCCAAAATTAAATTTGAATTTCGCAAGCCCAACACAAGCGCAGGCATCGCAGCCATGCTCGATCCCATCGGCATCATCAAAGCGCGACACCCCTCTCTCAAACTCCCTTTCTTTATCCAGTGGAAAAAAAGCAGTGAAGAACCCATCACCCGAGACCAAGCCTTAAGCAAACTCGCCGAAAGCCTCAATACCCCCACCCCTTCCTGGCCTCCCGGAACCTTATTTTATGAAGAAAGACGTTACCTCATCCTCGCCCGTGAGCTCTCCCAAGTCGAAGCCGCCCTTCTCGCAAAAAACGCCGGAGGAAGCTTAGCCGTACCCTCCAACGAACTCGAAGCCACCTACCTCCTAGAAGCCGCCAAGAAATCTGGCCTCCAAACAATTTGGCTCGGAGGAGAACTCAAAAACGACACTTGGCATTGGATCACTAATGAACCCTGGAACTTCGCCCGCTGGGACGAAAACTTTCCCAACTCAAACTCCCAAGCCACCGCCCTCGTGACCAATGACAAGAGTTGGCAAAATACCAACCCTTTCCAAAATGCAGCCGGACTCATCATCGAATGGTCGAAGGATGCCGAAGGGTCGAAGGATGCCGAAGGGTCGAAG
>CAZUEC010000211.1:1315-4550 GCA_964618865.1 uncultured Roseibacillus sp.
ATGCCGAAGGGTCGAAGGATGCCGAAGGGTCGAAGGATGCCGAAGGAATTCCCCAAACCGAAAACTCTGGGATTGGAAATGAAGCCAACTTATCAGCCCTTCAAGCACAAGCCAAAAAAACGCTCACCAAAGAAGTCGCTGAACATCAAAAACGAAATAAAGACAACTTCGCCGCTCAAGGGATAACAATACGTCAAATGCTACGAAATATCCCTAAAGAAGACGCAGTCGTCCTCAATGAAATCTATCTAAACTATACCAACAAATTTCACCTCGAAGGAAACCGCCTGTTAGACCCAGCCGATTCCGCATTTGCTATAGCCTCCTCCGACGCCGCCAAAATTCTCCAACGCCACTTTCGGCAACAAGAGTCAACTGACGCAACCCTCATCGCCACCGCAGAAAAACTTCGAAGTTCTTATCTGCGAAGACTCAACACCATGCAAAAAGCTCTCGAAGAAAAAGGTCTGACCTCTCAAATCGAACCGATCAAAAAAGAAATCTTAGCCATCGGCTCCGACGGAAACAACTTCCTCAAGCGCTTCGAACTAACCCTCTAACCGAAAAGTCTATTCTAGCAGACCCGCTAGCATTCAGACCACACTTAGCGGCCAGACTCCGCCCTCAAAAAGGCGACCACCTTTCGCAAAGCATGCCCTCGATGACTCATCTCATTTTTAATCTCAGAGCCTAACTCCGCAAAAGTCTCCTCATATCCCTCCGGAACAAAATAAGGATCATACCCAAACCCCTTCTCCCCTGCTGGCTTCTCACACAAACGACCCTCTACCGAGCCCGAAAATTCCCCCAACACCTGCCCCCCTTGGGACAATAACATGACACAACGGAATCTCCCGCTCCGCTTCTCTTCTGGCACCGCAGACAACTCACGCTCCAAACGGGCATTATTCTTCTCATGATTCCCTTCCTCCCCACCATAGCTCGAAGACCACACCCCAGGCTCCCCATTGAGCCCGTCCACTTCCAAACCAGAATCGTCTGCCAAAACCAAATCCGAAACTAATTTACTTATAGCCAAAGACTTAAGCGAAGCATTTTCTGAAAAAGTAGTCCCCGTCTCCTCCACTTCCGGCAATCGCATCCCCTCTTCTTCAAGTTCACAAACATCGATCACCTCGCAAACTCCGCTTAACATCTCGCGAATCTCCGCCGTCTTTTTCGGATTCCGCGTCGCCACTATCAATCGTCCTGAAATCGCTTCCATATCCCGTCTCAAAAAAAATTCACTTTCTGGGAAATAAAATCCATCCCCTCCACTCTTATGGGCGATGAAAGCAATTCTGACAACTACTGCTCTACTGCTAACCGCCATTTTCGCATCCGCAGCCAATGAGGATTGGACCACCGATCTCAACGCCGCTTTCGCCAAGGCTAAGAAAGAGAACAAAGACGTTCTTGTCGAATTTACTGGGTCTGACTGGTGCCCTCCATGCAAAGCCATGCGCAAAAATGTTTTCTCCAAAAAGACCTTCACTCAACAAGCCTCCAAAGGATTTGTTCTAGTTGAACTCGATTTCCCACGAAACAACCAAGCCGTTGCTAAGAAAAACGAGCCCTACGCTAAGAAATATCAAATCCAAGGCTTCCCTACTGTCATCCTCTTCAACTCAAAAGGTAAAGAATACGACCGTTTCATCGCCTCTGAGCACCCCTCAGTCGATAAATTCCTCGCTCACCTACAGAGCGTTAAAAGCTAGATAGAAAATCATTTTTAACAATCTTGGCCTTTCCCCAAAGGTCAAACTAAAGCCTCACTCGAGTTTATGGTGCATCTTGAGTGAGGTTTAATTTTTTCCCAAAAACCAAAATTTCTCTTATTCGTTGATAAACCATTGAATAACGACAACCCTTCAAGAGTCTGATCTCTAGTCATGAAAAGGTTGTTCTCTCTCTTACTAATTCTAGTTACCCTCCCACTCTTTCAATCTTGTGTAAGTCCATACACCAGTGGAGTTGGCCTCTCCACCGCCCCTAATTTCCACACCAGCGCCGGAATCATCGCCACCAGCAGCTCTCGCTGGGGATATGACCCCTATTACCGGGCCTACTACGACTATTCAATTGGTCAATACTACAACCTCAACCGAGGCCGGTACTTCACCACCCTCCCCAAAAGATACAGCACTCCCTTCTTCCCCTCCTATTATTCACGCGGCTCCGTTCTGCGAGCTCCCGTCGGACTCCCTCACCTCAATAGCAGCTTTCGCCGTTCTTCGTCCGTTGGATTCCTGAAAACCAACAGCAGTCGCTGGGTCTACGATCCCTTCCGCCGCAGTTTCTTTAACACCCAAAGCAAACGCTACTTCAACACCTCCTCCGGCAAATACTACACCTCCCTCCCTCGTCGCTATTCCTCCCCCCAATACCCAAACGGCTTTCGCCAAGGTCAAACCGTTCGCCTCCCATCCCGCATCCCACGCAATCAGGATTCCGGTTTCCGTAACAGCCGCAACCAACGCGAGGACCGCAACAACCGCAGAGACGACTCCCCTTCTTCTCGCCAACGTCCCACTCGCAGAAATTCTTCCTCCAACGACCGGACAAACCGAACCAGCTCAGACCAACGATTGAATCGAAATAACAGCTCCTCCTCTCCCAATCGCCAACAACGTTTCAATCGCGAGAGCTCCCCCTCGTTCAATCGAACTCAAAACACATCGACCAACCGCAACAACAGAACCGACAGCAGCGCCTTCCGTCCTCGTTCTAACAATACCTCCCAGACCTCCAACTCCCGAAACACCACCTACCGAACCTCTAACTCGCGCACCCAGTACCGCACTCCCAACTCCGCAAGTCGACAAACCAGTCGGACCCAAACGAGCAACCGGAACAACAACCGCCCCACCAACAACCGTCCCACCGCCTCCACCCGCAGCAACCAACGACGAAGCTCTAGAACCCCCTCATCAAACAACCAAACCACCGAGAAAACGCCTTCCAATAGCAGATCTCAAAACTCAAAAGCTGGACAATCTTCTCGCAACAAACCCTCTCGCAGCCCGAAATCCTCTCGGAAAAAATCCTCTCGCACCGTTCTTCGCTAAGAGCTTTCCCCTCCCATCGCCTTCAAATTCTCAAAAAGCCTCTCATTGCTTCGCAACGAGAGGCTTTTTGTTTTTACCCATTTAGAAGTAAAAATCTGGACTCTCGAATGCGGATTCAGGAGTCTCCCGCTCCGAAACATGTCCGACGAACGTTCCAAACCCTTCCC
>CAZUEC010000212.1:0-4531 GCA_964618865.1 uncultured Roseibacillus sp.
TACCACTTCTATTCCTCGCTCTGTTAGAGCGTTTGCAAGTTGTTTTAGTTGAGTGGATTTCCCTGTGCCATCAATTCCTTCGAAGATGATGAGGGTTCCGGGGAGCTCAGGATTCATCGTTCGTTGCTGGGGCTCTTGGTTGTTAGAACTCACTGTGTAGAATTTCACTGTGTGTTGTTAAGCAACAACGTTTTAAAGTGGCACGCCCAGATGGATTCGAACCATCGACCTACGGATTAGAAGTCCGTTGCTCTATCCAGCTGAGCTATGGGCGCTTGGGAATGCGGAGACTAGCGAATCACTGCTGACAGGTCAAAGCTTAGCGCGGTAAACTTGCTTTCTTTTTGAGTGGGCTCTTTTTTAGCTTTTACGCGCGATTCCGAGCAGGGTCTGGAAGTGCGGAGGTTGTTCTTCTTTGTCGACGAGAGTGGTGGTGGTGTTGACGAAGCCTGCTTTTTCCATGAGTTCATGGAGATGAATCTCAGAAAAGCCTAGTTGGACGTCAAAATAGAGTTCGCGGGCCTGCTCGAAGCTATGTTGAAGAAGGTCGAGAATTACGAGGGTCCCTCCGGGTTTAAGAATACGAAAGGCTTCGGCTACGGCTTGGGTTGGATTTTGGGCGTGGTGGAGGGCTTGTGAAAAGAGGGCTAAGTCGACGGCTTGGTCTTCGAGAGGGATGTTTTCAATCTCTCCGAGGCGAAAGTCGAGGTTTGAGAGTTGGTGTTTCTTGGCGAGATTTTTTCCGAACTCCACCATTTTGGGAGAATTGTCGATGGCGATGACTTGTTTTGCCCGCTGGGCAAAGAGCTGAGCGGTGGTGCCTTCGCCTGCTCCCAAGTCGGCAACTACTTCGAAGGAGTGAATTTTGAGAAGAGCTTCTGCGAGTGATTTCCAAGAGCGGCCGGGGACGTAATGCTTCCCAAATTTACCTGCCAGTTGATCAAAGTAGGCGCGGGTCGTGTCCTTTCGTTTGCGTAGAATATGCTTGAGAGTCTGGAGGTCGCCTTTGTGCTCCGGTAATTCGAGCGCGGCCTCTTTTGCAATGGTTTGTAGCGCTGCTGGAATGGTGGCGTGGTAGAGATTACTCTTCCCAGAGCGAGTATCGGTGATGAGCTCGGATTTCTTTAATTGAGCCAGCTGGGTAGAAATACGGGACTGACCCATTGCGAGAATTTCCTGTAGCTCTGCGACTGAGAGTTGCTCCCGAGAAAGTAGCAAAAGTAGCCGCAAACGAGTTGGGTCTGCTAAAAGTTTAAGTGAGTTGAGTATTGACGACATGGAAAATGGGCGTTAATTGCTTCATCAACGAATCACGATTCGTTGATATCAAAATTACGAAGCCATGGCAAAGACCTTTATTTTTTCCTCAGAATCCGTGACCGAGGGTCACCCCGACAAAGTATGTGATACCGTTTCCGATGCAGTGCTCGACGCTTGTTTAGCGCAAGATCCTGCTAGCCGGGTCGCCTGCGAAACTTTCGTTAAAGACAATGTGGTTGGCCTTGCGGGCGAAATCACCACTTCTGCTGAATTCGACTACGGCTCGGTGGTAAAAAATGCGATTAAGGAGATTGGATACGACGAAGATTACGCCGAAGACACTCCCTACTCTTATACTTGTAAATTCGAGAAGGGTGCTCTCTTCATGAATTTGCTTGGTCGTCAATCACCAGACATTGCTCAAGGTGTTGATGCTGCAGCGGCAGAGAATAAAGACACTGAAGAACAGGGTGCGGGTGATCAGGGTATCATGTTTGGTTATGCGACCAATGATACTCCTGAGTTGATGCCTGCTCCAGTGCTATACTCGCACCAGCTTGGAGAGGCGATGACTAAGCTTCGCAAGGATCGCGTTCACACTTGGTTGCGCCCCGATTCTAAGACTCAGGTCTCCATTGAGTATGTTGATGGCAAGCCGAATCGGATTACGGCAGTGGTGATCTCCACCATGCACGCAGCTGAGATTAGCACTCCTGAGATTCGTGAACTCTTGAAAAAAGATTTGATCGACAAAGTTCTTCCACAAAATCTTCTCACGGATGATACCGACATTTTAATCAATCCGACTGGTCTATTCATTATTGGTGGGCCTGAAGGTGATGCGGGTCTTACGGGACGTAAGATCATCGTCGATACCTACGGAGGCATGGGTCGCCATGGAGGGGGAGCTTTCTCTGGAAAAGACCCTTCGAAGGTTGATCGCTCGGCGGCTTACATGTGCCGTTGGGTTGCTAAGAATATTGTCGCAGCTGGTTTAGCTTCAGAAGTTGAATTACAGACGGCATATGCGATTGGGCATCCACAGCCTGTTAGTCTCAATGTGAACACTTTCGGAACCTGCAAGGTTGCTGAAGAGGCCATCGAGAAAGCGGTGCAAGAGGTCTTTTCCTTCAAGCCTGCTGATATTGTGTCTCAGCTTGATTTGCTTCGTCCAATTTACGGAAAATCCACGAACTACGGTCACTTTGGTCGTGAAGACGCAGGACTACCTTGGGAAGAGACGAACAAGGTTGCAGAGCTGAAATCAGCTGTGGGAGCGTAAATTTCCAAAAATTAAAAACGAAAAACTTAAATACTAAATTTTCAGATGAGCGAAGACTACAAAGTAAAAGACATTGGCGAGGCCGATTTTGGTCGTAAGGAAATCGATATTGCCGAGCATGAAATGCCTGGCCTGATTCAGGTTGCTGAGAAGTATGGAGCCGAGAAGCCACTTGAAGGCGTTCGCGTCATGGGTTCTCTTCACATGACGATCCAGACTGCGGTTCTCATTGAAGCCCTTAAGAAGTGCGGTGCTGATGTGCGCTGGTGTTCTTGCAATATTTTCTCAACTCAGGATCACGCAGCAGCAGCAATTGCCGCTACTGGAACTCCCGTTTTTGCCTGGAAGGGCGAGACCTTGGAAGAATACTGGTGGTGCACATGGCAGGCGCTTCAGTTCCCTGGTGGCAAAGGACCTCAGCTCATTGTTGATGACGGTGGCGACGCCACTCTTCTTTTGCACAAAGGTTATGAGCTGGAGAACGGTTCTGACTGGGTAAACGAGCCCGCTTCTTCTCAGGAAGAGCAGGTCATCAAGGATCTTCTCAAGCAGATTCACAAAGACCGTCCAGGTGTTTTCCATGAGTTCATTGCTGAATTGAAAGGTGTCTCTGAGGAGACCACTACTGGAGTTCACCGTCTTTACAAGATGCATGAGGAAGGCAAATTGCTTATTCCTACCATCAACGTGAACGATTCCGTGACCAAGTCTAAGTTCGATAACCTCTACGGTTGTCGTGAGTCACTTGTTGATGGAATTAAGCGTGCTACCGACGTGATGATTTCTGGAAAAGTCGGCGTTGTATGTGGTTATGGTGATGTCGGTAAAGGCTGTGCCCAAGCTCTCCGAGCTCAAGGTGCCCAGGTCGTCGTTACTGAGGTTGATCCTATTTGTGCGCTTCAGGCTGCAATGGAAGGCTTCCGTGTTTTGACCATCGAGGACACTCTTGGATGGGGTGATATCTATGTAACAACTACTGGTAACTACGACATCATCCGTCTCGAGCATATGGAGAAGATGAAGGACCAAGCGATCGTTTGTAACATCGGTCACTTCGACAACGAGATTCAAATGGAGAAGCTCGATGCCGCTGAAGGTGTTGTGAAGACCAACATCAAGCCTCAGGTCGACAAATACACTTTCCCATCTGGGAACAGCATTTACATGTTGGCCGAAGGTCGTCTTGTGAACCTTGGTTGCGCCACTGGTCACCCAAGCTTCGTAATGTCGAACAGCTTCACGAACCAGACCCTTGCTCAAATTGAACTTTGGAAGACTCGCGAGACTCGCGAAATTGGAGTCGAAGTCCTTCCCAAGCATCTTGATGAAGAAGTAGCTCGCTTACACCTCGAGAAGATTGGTTGTAAATTAACCACTCTTTCTCAAGAGCAAGCCGACTACATTGGCGTGAAGCCGGAAGGCCCCTTCAAAGGAGAGGCTTACCGTTACTAAAGTTTAAGTTCAAATACACACCTATTAGACGGTCTCTCCTCGGAGAGGCCGTTTTTTTTGAATTTGAGACCCTTGGTCATCAGTTCTTTTTTGGATGCTCAAGGTGCGCTTGGCCGGAAGAGCCACACCGCTAATTTTACCTCGACTTCACTGACAAAGAGCGGCAGAGTCCCACTGTGATTCTGAACCTCGAGCTCCAACTGCTCCTCCTCCTAGCCTAGTGGCCAGGAGTTGAAATTTCTTTCGTTCAGCGTCACGGTCTTTCGTTTTTCTAAAATCGCGAAAACGACTGCTTTGACACTTGGCAAAAGGAAGAGGTTCAACAAGAACTAAACAACCTACCAGCATGAAAGCAGAATCGATTGCGAAGTATCGGGCATTTCCCAAAGTGGATTTGCCGAATCGGACGTGGCCTGATCAGGAAATTACCAGTGCACCCCTTTGGTGCTCGGTGGACCTACGTGATGGTAATCAGGCCTTACCGGTTCCGATGTCAGTAGAGGAGAAGCTGGAAATGTTTGATATGTTGGTAGCAGT
>CAZUEC010000213.1:0-4516 GCA_964618865.1 uncultured Roseibacillus sp.
CGTGCCGGGCGAGCGCCCCTTTACCAGAACCACTTTCACCAGTAAGGAGAATCGTTGAATTTAGTTTAGCGACCTTTTCTGCCTGACTGAGGAGGTTCTTGCTGAGTTCTGCTTCGGCTACAAAGCCTTCGTTAGAGACCGGAGTGGAAATGGACTCTCGCAGAGCGTCATTTTCGCGATGAACTTCACGCAGTCGTCTTGCCATTTGTAGGCACTCGAAGAGTTCCTTCGGGTCAAAGGGTTTGGTGAGGTAATCGAAGGCTCCCAGCTTCATCGCGCGAACTGCGTCTTCGGCTTTGCTAGCGGCAGTGAGAACTACTGCGGGGATTCCTGGGTGTTGTTCGTTGAGTTTTTCTAAGAATTCAAATCCGGACATCCCGGGCAGGCCAAGGTCCATGAGAATGACTTCGACCTCGTCCGTGACTGCAACGAGAGCTTCTTCCCCTGATTCGCAGGAGAGAGAACGAAAACCAAAGTCTTTCGCTTTGAGCTCCAAGAGACGACGTGTGGTTTCCTCGTCTTCGATAATGATTAGGTTGGCAGGCACGTAATAAAGAAAGCTTGATTATCCATAAATATAGGATAGTTCCAATTGAAATCGAAATGGGAGAAGTTCAGCTAGTTGATTTTGACCAGATAGCGATGCTGGGAGGCTTGGCAGAGCCTACAGTAGCGGAGATTTTACGTGATTTTCTGACCACGTTTGAGAAACAGCTTCCTGACCTCGAAAAGCGGATCAATGAGGGAGCCAATACGTGTGCGAAAGAAGAGGCTCACAAGTTGAAAGGTGCGGCGCGAACCTGTGGTTTTGATGCGCTGGGTAGGCATGCGGAAGAACTCGAAAGTGCGGCAGAAGAAGAAAGACTCTCCGAAGTGAGTGAATGGACTTTGCGTGCAAAAGAGTTGTTAGGTTTAACTCGTGATGCGCTCGATGCGGGTAGCGGAGCTCTTTGAGATTCGTTACGATTGGAGGAGGCGGAGAGCTTCGATAGTCAATTTTTCGGAAGCCTGCGCAAGATTAGCGGCGAATTGTTCTGCTGCGGGATGTGGGAGATCGAAGATGTCGGTGACGACTTTGAGACAGATGAGAGGGACATCATGCTGCCGACAGACCCAAGCGAGAGCGGAGCCTTCCATGTCTTTGAGCTGAGCCCCGTTTTGGAGAAAGATTTCGAGATCTCGCTCAGTGTGATCGAGAGAATTCCCGGAAGAGAGGATGGCGGTGGGGAAGTTGAGTTGTTCTGCTAGATCGAGGATTTCTGGTGCCGTCGGGTGAGAGCCCATTCCGAATTCAGCCATTTTGGGAAGAGGAATACGATGATCGTGACTGAAGATAGTGGGAGAAATGAGAAAGGGATCTGCAATGGTCGCGTCGAGCGAAGAATGAGCCCCACAGGTGCCCGCGTTGAGGATGGTTGTCACTCCATGATTGGTGATGAGGTCATTGGCAATGAGAGCTGCAGGTTCAGTCCCGATACAGTCGGACCCCGTCGCCCTGTCCTTACCGGAAGTGGCGATAAGAATCGTAGCGGAGTTCTCCGAACTCCGATCATTGATATCCGGAGCTCGGAGAGCTCCGCTACCTTGGAAAGACCAGTTCGAAAGGTTGGCTTTCACTGGGTTTTCTTCGATGTATTTGGTTTGGGCTCGAAAGTCCTCGAGGTGACGAATGATGTGGTCGTAGCTCTCTTTCTGCCAGAAATGACCTTCGCGTTTGAGGTGCAGGTTTGCTTCACGAGCGCTGTATTTTTTGATGGAAGCGAGAATGTCTGCTAGTTCGTGGTGAGGGTATGGTTGGATGATGAGATGCACATGGTTCGGCATGATGCACCAAGCCCCGAGTTCATAGCGTTCTCCTTCGAAGTGTTGAATGGTCTCAGTGACAATTTTTGCAACTTCAGGGTCTTTCAACCAGCAGGCTCCTTCTTGTTTGTTAAGGGCAGCTTCTAGGTGAGTTGATTGATGTTCTTGTAGGCGAGCTTTAGCTTCTTTTGCAATTCCTTCTTCGCTGGAGGAAATCAGTTTCTGTAAACGTTCACTTTCTTGAAAATGATGTTCGAGAACTGAGTTTGGTAGTGAATCGGCGAGTCTAAAAGTGATGGCATAGGTCGCACATTCTTTGGTCCAATGGGGTAGGCGGCCACCATGCCGTCTCTGAATCGTAGCGGAGTTCTCCGAACTCCGATCATTGATATCCGGAGCTCGGAGAGCTCCGCTACGTGGGTCTAGTGCTTGGTAGTAACGGCCGATGACGGGTTGATTGGGGAGTAGAGTCGCGTTGAGGGAGTCAAGAATGCCTTGAGCTTCCGCTTGCATAGCGATGTAGAGGGCGCGCATAGCTTTGATATGGCTGGAAAGGGCGAATGTGGCAAGGGGGGAAGAGGGAGCGGAATTTTCCAAACTTCGTTTCTATTCAGAGTTTGGATAGCTCCACCCCTTAGAATTCAATGCGAGAATTGGAATTGTCAGGTGAGCTAGAAATCGAGAGCTTAGAGGGGTGATGGCTCTCAATTGGAAAAGACGACTTCTCTCTCTCGCCGGAGTGGTGGCTTTGGGCGTTTTTTGCTGGTGGCTCTTTTTTCTCAGAGGTTTCGGGACGGTGGTGTTGGCGACGGGGCAGCAGGGCGGAACTTATACTGTGATTGGGAAGGGGCTTTCGGATTATGTTGAGGAGAGTGGAGCTCGTTTTCGGGTGGAAACTCGGGCTTCGCGAGGAACGAAAGAAAATCTGACTCTGCTAGAAAATGGAGAAGCCGATTTTGCGATTGTGCAAAGCGGGGAGACTGATTCGGATCAGGTGCGGGTGGTGGCTCGGCTGTATTCGGAGGTGCTTCATATTCTTGTGTCGCGTTCGAGTCCGGCCGCTACGCTGGAGGATTTTGCGGGGCAGCGGATTTGCTTGGGAGAAGAAGGGAGTGGGAGTCGAGTGGTGAGCGAGCCGTTGCTTTCGCACTTTGGAGTGACGGATTTTGAGGAGGTGCCACTGCCTCCACAAGAGGCTTTAGCAAGCTTGAAAGCAGGGAAGTTGGATGCAGTCTTTTTAGTGACCGCTTTGCAATCAGAAGTGATTCGAGAGGCGGTTAGAGGGGATGCGTTACGGTTTATGAGTTTAGGCAATGCGGGACCAGGATTAGTAGCTCGGTTTCCTTTTCTTACTGAGAGTTCGGTGCCAGCGATGACCTATCAGAGTGAAGGTGAGGAGAGGGGAGCGATGCCGTCTCAGTCAGTTGTTGCAGTCGGAGTGCCTTCGCTGCTGGTGTGTCGAGAGGGTGTTTCTGCGGAGGTTGTTTATGAGGTGACCAAGTCGTTGTTTGCGAGTCGTAATAAGTTGTCACGGTTCTCGCCAGAAGCGTATCAGATTGGGGAGATTACTTCTGCTGATTTGTTTCCGTGGTCAGTTCATGACGGAGCGCAGAGATACTATCGCCGTCGAGAGCCGGGCTTCTTGGAGCGCTATGCCGAGGTGATGGCCTTTCTGATGTCCTTGGCCGCAGCCGCTTGGGCGGTGTGGGGAGGGGTGTCGCGATGGACTTCGCGGAAAAAGAAGAACCGCATTGATGATTACTATCTGGAAGTCGCGGCGGCATTTTTGCGATTAGACGAAGAGGCTCTGTCAGAGGAGAGTTTGGAAGAGGAGAGGGGGCGTTTGCGGAGTCTGCGTAGTCGAGCTTTTCAGGATTTGGCCAATGAGCGTTTGAAGGCGGATGACTCCTTCGGTATTTTTCAGGATCAGTTAGCACTCTGCCTCGAAGATGTGCGGCGACGAGAGGAACGGTTGAAGTCGTAGCAGAACTTGAGGGGCTTCGTGATGTTAATAGCCGAGCCAAGGGCCGAGCCATTTTTCGGCTTCTTCGAGGGTTTGACCTTTGCGTTGGGCATAGTCTTCGACTTGGTCTTTTTGTAGCTCGGAGATGACGAAGTAGTGGGATTCGGGATGGCTGAAGAGCAGTCCGCAGACCGCAGCTCCAGGGTGCATGGCGCAGGACTCGGTGAGTTCCACTCCAGTTTCGGCTTCTGCTTGGAGGAGTTTGAAGAGGAGAGGCTTTTCGGTGTGATCGGGTTGTGCGGGATAGCCGGGGGCGGGGCGAATGCCTTGGTAGAGTTCTTTAATGAGCTCGTTGTGGTTGAACTCACCTGGACGCTCGATTCCCCAAGAGATACGGGCGCGGTGGTGAAGGAGCTCAGCAAAAGCTTCTGCCAATCGGTCCGCGATGGCTTTGACCATGATGGATTTGTATGGGTCGTTGTTTTTTTCGTATTCGTCGGCAAGTTCGTGCGCACCATGAATCCCCACAACAAAACCGCCGATGTGATCACTCTGAGATGTGTCGGGAAGCATTGCTTCCCGTTCTTCCCGCTCTTTCTGTTCTTTGTTGGTCAGGGGAGCAATGCTCCCCTGCACGGTCCAGTTGGTTAGTTTTGCTTTTTCTGGATTGTTACGAATGTAGTTGAGCTGGTTGAAGAAATCGTCCGAATCTCTGACGAGATGGTCGTAGTATTCTTCCATCCAAAAGGA
>CAZUEC010000214.1:0-4514 GCA_964618865.1 uncultured Roseibacillus sp.
TTTTTCTTATTCAGAAGTGTGCGCAAGCGTTCAACTTAGCTTGTCAGTACATACCTATCGATAAAATGAATTGCCCCCGAGATAACTCATTACTTGAGTCGGTAAAAAAAGGAAAACTCGACGTCAACGTTTGTAGTCGGTGTAATGGGTTCTCAGTTTTGCTTGGACAGGAGGCTGCCGAGGCATTGTCCAGACTGCTACCGCATAAGATCGGTCGCGCCGAATCAGGAGTAGTGAGCGACAGGCTTCCATCCCCCTTTACTGGAATTGCTATGGAACGATTCGAATATCGCGGAATTGCTTTGGATTATTGTAATCTAACAAATTCAGTTTGGTTCGATAGGGGCGAGTATTCACAAATTTTTAAGTCGCCTGAGATAGTTTCGAAGCCGACTAGCACAATTGATTTAGAGGTCGATGCTTGGGAGGTTGTAAATGATGTCGGAACTACTTTTTATGCGCTGGAAGTTGTTGGTGATTTAGTGACTGATGTTCTTTTAGGAGTTGATGTCCTTTAGCGCTTTTTTGAAGATCTTATCTTATTGAGGTTGGAAAATTTTTGGAGTGTAAATCTTATCTTCGGTATTGGCCGAAACTCAGCCTGAGATATCATTGATAAGAAAACTTGGTAAGACTTCACGATCTTAGTGCTAAGGAAGTGACAGATGAAGTATCACTACGCAACGTTGTAGAGCTCACATATTGAGGCTATTGTTTTGAGCGAGGAGAGTTGGTAGGACGGACTGGCAGAATTGCAGAAGAGGTTGATTGCTTTGTATCGCTTTGGCGTAAATGAGGGCGCCATTCCATCCATTATAAACGGCGAAAGCTATCTCGTGAGTTGATACCTCAGACGAAAGTTCTTTTGCCTCTTGAGCGTTCTGGATGGATTTAACGATCTCGGCGAGGCCTTGCTCATAACATTGAGCTAACATTTGTTGAATCTGGGGCCTTTGGTTAGAGACCTCTTGCGAGAGGTTGGCAAGTAAGCATCCTCTCCGGTCGCCATGCTCAAAATCGTTGGCCCAATTTAGATAGAAAGGGGTAAGTCTTTCGAGGGGACTGCCTTCAGCATCATGAAGCTTGTGGGAAAGCATGGTCATTCTTTGCTTGGTATAATCCTCGATAGCAGTGATGGCGAAGGCTTCTTTAGAGGCAAAATGGTTGTAAAAGGAGTCTTTAGGAACTCGCGCTCGGTTGACCAGTTCTTGAATTCCCATGTCGTTGAAACCGCGTTCGCTTTTGGTTCAATATGACCGGTCGTCTCAAAAGAGGTGAGGCTGAAGGAGAGTTTCGCAACGGGAAATGTTGAAAAAGAGAACATGAAAGCCGAGGTGGTCTTTTCTATTCTCAGAATAAGTCGAGAAACTGGTGATTGAGCCAATGGTTTTTCTTTTGGCATGAAGACCACTTGAGTGGGCTATATCTTGACGAAATGGGTCGAGTTCTTCCGTTTATCAGGGACAGAAAGAGCTGAGCTTGGGGATTCCTTTGGAGCTTGGTGATTCCTTTGGAATGGGGACGAATATTAGTCGCTTTGTGGTAGGCTGTTTAGTTGCTTCGCTGTTACGGTTCGCGAGACTTCCAAAATGACCAATAACGATATTCTCCGTCGATTACGATACGCTCTTCAAATTAATGATTCTCAAGTGGCTGCTATTTTTGCTCACACTGGACAGGAGGTGACGAGGACAGAGGTGGCGAATTGGTTGAAGGGAGAGGGCGATGGGGCTTCTGAAGAGTTGTTAGATGTTGCTCTCTGTAACTTTTTGGATGGGCTCATCATTGAGAGGCGTGGAGTTCGTCCAGATGGTCGCGTGCCTGAACCGCTGAAGGTTCTTTCTCGCAATGAGATCCTGCGAAAACTTCGAATCGCCTTTGAATTTCGTGATGAGGATATGACGGCTGTTTTTGAGAAGGTAGAATTCGTTGTCACGAAAGCGGAATTAAGTTCCTTCTTTCGCAAGGAAGGGCATCGTAATTATCGTAAATGCCCCGAGCAAGTTCTGCGCAAATTTATCCAAGGTCTGAGTCAAGATGTAGAGAACGAGAGCAGCTAAAGACGGGATAAGAGCTGCATGCTCAGTAAGTGAACGAAGGCGTTTAGGGCCTGTCGTGATGAGTGGGCTGGGAACTATTTGTATGATGTTTGTGGCTAGTTTTCTTATTGTCAGTTCATTAGAAGGGGCGGAAGAGGACGGGGCTTTTAAGTATTTATTGTAGGGTTTGCATTTTCAGTTTTTAGTAGAACCTGTTGATTGGGAAATTTGAACATGAACACACTTTTTATGAAGGCATCACAAAGCAGTTTTATAAATTGGGTTGTTCGGACTTGTTCTCATAGGAAGGGGGGTTATTTATTGACTTTGACTCTTTGTTGGATGGGAGGATGCTTGATGGAGTAACTCGCTGCGGTTGAGTTAGATTATAAGGTTCCTCCAAGTGACAACCCAATGAAGGGATTGGTTCCATATTCTGCGAGTGCCAAAAGTGATCGTTTTCCTCATTCACTGGAGTTCAACTATGTTTCGTTGAAGCAAATCTTAAGTTTGGATTCCGAAGGAGAGTACGTATTTGATTGGGTTAGTTTCGGTTTAAGATACGGAGGCTGCCGTTGTTAGCCGCAATGGCCACGTAGTCTTCGTTTACGGATACTCCGGTAAATAGACCTGCTCCCGGGAAGGATGTTGTGGATACTATTGCAGGTGAATTGGGGTTGGAAAAGTCGATTTCAGCGAGGGTAGGAGTTTCATTTTGGGAGCCGACTACGAAGGCGGTGGTGTCGTCACCATCGACATTGACGGAAAAGAAGCCGAGGGGAAGATTGCTCTGGAAGCTACTGCCATCGGAGCTGAGAATGGCAAGATTGGTGCCACTGGTGACGAGAAGCCGGTTTCCGGCGAGGGCGCTTTCTACTGGGAAATTAGCTGGGCTTTGACCGCCAGATGAGAGGCCAAAACTGTTATCAAGATTAGTGAGACTGAAAGCGGGGCCATTAGTGGAGTTTGCGGGGGGATCGTTTAAATTCACGGTGACGAGTCCGAAGCGCAAGCCATTTGGAGGATTAGGAGCACTGGTGAAATCGACCGAGACATGAGCGAGTTCACCATCAGCGGAGAGGAGGACATCAGGGCGACCGATTACCGATAAGTTAGAACTCGAAGATAGGGTGCTTAGAACACCGGTGGTAGGATTGTAATTTCTAACAACGAAAGGAGAGGTTCCTCCTGCGATAGCGACGCGACCCTCAGCGGCGGAGACTCCAGAGAAAAATCCTGTTCCTGCAGAGATAGGGCCAGAAACGAGGGCCGGAAGAGTTGGATTCCCGAGAGAATAGACCGAGAGGGTTTGGGTAGTAGAAGAGGTGTTTAAAGTGAAGAGGAAGTTGCCATCAAAGGAGAGGTCATCCACAGCGGGAGTGGTATTGCCTACTGTTAAAGTTGTTCGGGAGCGAGTTTCGAGATTAACGATAGCAACGCCAGATTCTTCTTGGGCTGCGTAGGCGAAGTCGCCAACGATGGTGACGTTGCTGGCGGTGACGGGGAGGTAAGTGATGTTCAAATTTTGGGTTTGCTGCACTCCGGCTGAGGTTGTGAAGACGACTGCAAGGGTATTGGATCCTACTGCGAGATCAAAATCGTTGAGAGCAAAGATCGTTTCTCCGTCCGAGTTGGTATCGATTTGCGCATTTTGACCATTGATCGTAACGCTGAGCTCTGGCGCATTTGCGAGGACACTTCCGATGAGTCCTTGCACGTTGATGAGCTCGGTCCCGACGATAGAGCCATCGATGGGAAGGAGGACTTCAGGGAGGGTTCTCAGTTGGAAAAAAAGTTGTTCTGATTCAGTAATAGATTGTTCAAAGGGGCTTTGAGCTCCTTCGATAAGAGTGAAGTTCTGGAGCGTAGGGGAGGAGAAAAGAAGTTCATCTCCAGGCCAGGTGAGTATGGCGGTGTTATCTTCGAGCTCAATTTCAAGTTTTTCTGTTTGGGCGACAGATTGACCGTTTGTTAAGATTAGAATTGCTAGAGTCTTAGTAATTCGAAGAGCGATGACGGAGAGGATTCGATTGTTGGTCATGAGGTTTTGAGGAAAGAATTGGATTGCCTAAATTTATTAGCTTTAGGCTCTGTGTGAGGGAAGAACTTATTTTTGTAAGGCTCTTCCTTTGACCAGTCTGCATCGAATATGACGCTGAGAGATGATGCAGGGCAGGTTGGAGAGGATGGCGTATGTGACGATGATGAGGTTAGCAGGGAAAGGGTTCCAGGTAATGAAGGTGATGATGAGAAGGGTTTGTGCCCAGTGGGAGAATTCACCGCGGCAGGTTTCGATGAGAAATTTTTGAGGTTCGCCAAGCAATTTTTGATAGGTGGGAACGACTTCCATATTGCTGACTACGATGTCGAACTCGCGTTTACTTCCGTCGCCGAGGGAGATGCCATTTACTTTTTTACCTTGGCGGGTGATGGCGGTGACATCGGCTTCGAGATGGATCTTGATGTCCATTTCGA
>CAZUEC010000215.1:0-4512 GCA_964618865.1 uncultured Roseibacillus sp.
TTACTATACTCAGGATCCACTCCCACCCCCAAGAATCCACGCGCACTATCCAAGAGACTACGAGTTGACACCGATACCACACCAACCCCCTCCGGCATTCCATCAGGACGAACAGCAGCAATTAAAGTCCCCGCCCGCGCAGGTACCCCCTGCAAAGCAATCGCGCGGAGCCCTATCTCAGGCGGCAAACGAAGCACTACCAAATCATGGGCTCCAAAAATTTCTTGAATCTCGAGCGGAAATTCTCGCCCATCAGAATCAACCCCAATCAACATCTTTGCCTGCTTAAGCTCACTCCACTTCGAAAGAACACGATTTCCCTCCCAGACAGTCCCAAAACCAACTTGCTTAGCATTCGAAAAAATCCGGATAGCGCCATTCCCCAATTCATCGGTTACTTCCTCAAAAGCTTGGAAGAAATCCCGAGCCTGCTTCTCCAAAATCTTTTGTCCACGCTCAGTGACAAAAGGAAGAGAACTAACTCGGCCCAACTCCACCCTCGTTATCAACTCCTCCTGACCACGTTGAATCTCAAGGACAACTTCATCACCAGGATCGAGATTATCAAGATGACTCTTAAAGAGATTTCCATTAATTGGATTCCCATCCACACGCAAAATAACATCCCCTTCCCGTAAACCCGCCTGCTCAGCCGGCGAATCAGCAATCACCGCATCCAGCTTCACATTCCGCCCTTGAGCCCAACCCTTAAACATCACTCCAAGCACCGCAGAACCCTCTTTCAAACGTGGAGGAGGCTCTAATTTAGAATCATCAAACTCTCCCGTTTTTAACTTCTCCCAAACATCTAAAAAACCACTAATCCCCGCATGAGTGTTCGTCTGCAAGTCCTCCCCAATCCAAGAATGAATACCAACCACCCGTCCATTGAGATCAAATAACGGCCCACCCGAATCACCACCAAAAAGAACACAGTCGCTTCCAAAGAAAAAATCAGCATTCTTAGAAACAACTCGCCCAAAACGAACAGGAGCAGGCCTCAAAGCATCATAACCAGAAGGATGACCAGTCGCCACCACCCAACCTCCCGGACGAATCGAAGCCGAATCTCCAACTGGAGAAAAAACCCAAGGCCCCTCCCCCACTAACTGCAACATCGCCGCGTCCTGCTTGCGATGAATACCAAGAACCTTAGCCTCGAACTCCTCACCGTCTTCAAACAAAACAGAAACCATCTCTGCCACCTCACCAGTGTCCAAATTGGTAATCACATGCCCGGCAGTCAAAACCAATCCATCTGCGGAAACAACCACCCCACTTCCAGTCGACCCCAAGGCCCCCACCGCGACCGTCGTCTTGCGCGCCTTATCAACCACAGGCCAGACGGAATCCTGTAACTTCCGCACCGACACCTCCGCCTGCATCAGAGCGCCACTTAAGATCAGTGCGATTAGAAATATCCTCTTCATAGCCTAATATCCTTCTTCCTATTCTTATATCCAGTGAATATTCAACCACGACCTATCGAAGCCTGGAGGCTAAAGCCGCGTCCAGAGTAAAGCTCCCTTTCCCTCGGCTTTTCGCCGCGCCCCCCTCCGGCACTTGATACTCAAACACTGCAGGCACCTTTTCTCCGGGCTTTTCCGACATCAAATAAACCCGAATCGCAAGCGGTTCATTCCCCGCCGCTCCAGGCAACTTCTTCACCGTATACTCAATCTCATTGAGACCAGGACTAGCCCCTCCAATCACCACCTCTGCCGCCTTGTTATTAGCGATCGTATGTCGACTTCGACGATTCACTTGTACCGTCACCTCTCTTCCAGGACAAAAACAATAAACCTTCGCAATATAAGGAACCGGCCCCTGAAGTTGAACTGCCGGCGCACGTGGCGGCGCTCCATCAGGTTGAAACTCTTCCTTATCAAGACTCGAAAAATCACCCTTCAGAAAAGCCGCTCGAACCTCCGGCAAAGCACCTAAATTAATAAACTCCGCGCCATCATACTTCCAACCTGATTCCTGAACAAACGAAAGAACCAAAATATTCTCAGTAGGCTTACCGCCTACCCCAAAGTTTATCTTTCCAAAATAGATCGCCTTTGCCGTAGGCCCCTTCACTTTGATCCGAGCTGGCGTCAGTCCTCGTAAATTTGGTGGCGCGGTGGGAAGAGAAAAAAGACTCCCAGGAAAAGGAGCTCGCTCAGAAAAAATCCGATTCCTCATCTCAACTTGTCGTCGAGTCGAAGTCGTCTGACTCCAGCGAGCAGTACTTTTAGAAATAATCGCTTCCCGCCAATTATTATAAACTCCCTCCAACTGCGATTGAGTCGGACTTTGGGCTGACACAATCGGGCAAGAAAACCCTAAGACCAGTCCCGCAATCAGCGAGAAAACAAAGGAACTCGGAAAAACGTTCTTCATGATGCGAGAAACTATGGACAAACCCCCCCCTCCGCGACCACTTTTTTCCACTTCATGTCGTCTTTGCTCAACCTAAAGGAAGCTCCGGCCATTGGGGAAGCCCGTGATCGCGAGCTTCTCAAGGACGCTCATTCCTATGTTTACCACGAATCACCGCAAGGACAGCTCATTGCGCACTTCTTTCTCCCTCCTGAGCACAATCCAGAAGCCGCTCACCTCAACTGTCTACTCTTCCTCCACGGAGGAATGTGGGACGCCTCCATGCCAACCCAATTCATTCCCCACTGCCACCACTTTGTCTCACGTGGATGCCTGACAGTAACGGTTGAATACCGAGTCTTTAACAAGCACCGCACCAACCCTATCGAAGCCATCGAAGACGCTCGCATGGCCATTGGCTTTCTAAAACAAAATGCCCAACTCATCGGCATCGACCCCGAGCGAATCATCGTCGTCGGCGGAGGCTCCGGAGGACACCTAGCCCTCTCCACCGCCATTCACTCTAACACCGAAAACACACAAAACCTCGACCTACGGCCCGCCGCAGTCGCCGCCTACTCCGCCATCGTAGACACCTCCCCAAAAAGCGGGATCGGTCACGAACTCTTTCCAACTCCCAAGGAAGCCAAACAACACAGTCCTCTCGCTCAACTTCCCCTCAAAGACCTCCCTCCTTGCCTTCTCCTCCACGGACGCAACGATCGCGTAGCACCCTTTGACCAAGTCGCTAAATTTGCCAAAAACTACAAACGAAAAGGCAATCATTGCGAACTAATCGACTTCGAAGGAGCCGGTCACACCTTCTTCAATTACAACACCAATGAGCAACTTTACAACTTATCGCTCAACGCGCTCGACCACTTTTTGGTCAAGCTCAACTTCCTTTCTCCAGAGGAACCCTTAGTGTTTTAGAGCGCCTTACAAACAGCTCGCTCACCTCTAACGACCTCGATTGAAACGAGCCATCTCTCGTTGAGCTTCACGCAGTTCAACTTTCTTTTTTAAATCCTGACGCTGATCACCATGCGTCTTTCCCTTCGCTAATCCCAACTCGACCTTCACTCGTCGCCCTTTGAAATAAAGACGAAGCGCCACCAAAGTCTCACCCTTCATCTGAGTCGCTTCCTGCAACTTCAGAATCTCCGATTTATGCAAAAGAAGACGCCGCGGCCTTTTACTCTCATGCTGAAACCAAGTCCCCGCAGTCTGCCAAGGCTGAATATCACACCCATAAAGAAAAACCTGCCCCTTCTCCACTCGCGCAAAAGCATCTCGAATATTCGCCTTCCCGTCCCGAATCGACTTCACTTCCGTCCCCCGCAACTCGATTCCACACTCAATTCGACTCAGAATGTGAAAGTCACGCAGTGCCTTCTTATTATTGGCAACATCGGCACTCATCAGGAAGGATAGATTAATTCAAGACCCGAGCATTCAAAAGCTCGAAAGAAACACCACTTGATAGCCACCAAAACAAACCAAATCCCTCTCTAAATAGAGGGGCAGCTCATCAAAATGAGCAAAACTCAATTCTGCTCAGACCAGCTCGTTATTCCGAAGGAGTATCTGAAAGCTTCACTTTACCTTCAATAATCTCAGTTAATGCAATATCAGCGGCGCCCATGCTAGGAACAGTGTCGATCAAAGGCGCACGCCCATCGTTCAGCTGCTTGACCCGGCGGGAAACCATATTAATGAGGACTTGGGGGTCAGGCATGACCTCGGACGCTTTCTCGACAAGCTCGCTTTTCATAGGTGTTCCAGAAAATCGCGACTGTGGTTTTGGCTGTTCAAATTGGACGATCTTACCTTCTGCCATAGTCACGCTATTTTTTCCACTCCACAGAGCGTAGAGGGGCGAAGGGCTTCCCATGAATTGCTCCTATTGACAAGGAATTTCCGCTTGAGAAAGAGAATAGATAACAAAACAACCCGAATTTAAACCACAACTGAAACGATTCCATCAAAAACGAACCCAAGCTCAAAAACACGTAATTTACTTACTGAAAGACACTTAAGACAAAAAAACCCGCGCACCAGATCCTAAGCTCAAAAATCTAAGACCAACTCTTCCGGAGAAGAGAAGAGAGTCATTCATACCCAGAAAAGCTGCCCCTGCATCTGAAC
>CAZUEC010000216.1:0-4500 GCA_964618865.1 uncultured Roseibacillus sp.
GAGTGTTACTAAAGGTATGAGTATTCATTTTGGGTTAAATTGTGTTCAGCCTCTGTTAGAGGTTATTAGGGCTCTGTTATTCTCTCCAATTCTGACGGTCTCGCCTTGGTTAGATCCGCTTCGAGACGGTCGAAGAGAGGAACTCCGAGTGCTGTAGGGCAATTGCGCACGACGGTTTCTATCGTGCCTCCAATCGAGTTGCCGTCAACGCGGGTGGCTTTGATAAGTTCGACCATGGCATCAACCATGGTGGGATCGCCTGTGCGAACGATGTTCGATTCGATGATTTGGGATGTGACTGAGTCGGCATCGACAGAGGCTTTGAGATCTTTCACCGTAGAGATCTAAGGAAGAACTTCGAGAGCTAGGGCGAGATCTTTGAGAGTTTGTTTGGCTATCGCAGCAGCAGCGACGCGCCCGATGGTTTCACGGGCCGATGAACGGCCGCCTCCATTGGGATTCCGCCGACCGAACTTGGCGTCATGTCCTAAGTGTAGTCCGCGTGCGAGGGGCGATATTTGACCGCCATTTCGTCATAAGCCGAAGAGCGCGCGTCTTTGTTGCGAATGAAAATCGAGATAGGAGAGCCCAGATAGGAGAGCCCAAAGTGTGGCCTTCGAAGACTCTGGAGAGAATTTCACAGGAATCAGCTTTATTACGTGGGGTGAGGATTTCCGATTGCCCCGGGCGACGGCGATCCAGTTCGTTTTGGATCAGAGCTTCGTTCACAGGGATGCCGGGAGCGCAACCGTCGATGACGACTCCCACGCCGCCTCCATGTGATTCTTCAACCAGTGCTGATTTTATAAAGAGTGCCGAACTGACTGCCCACGGGACGATCGTTAAGAATTTAGAAAGAAGTCGGAAGGATGAATTTCAGGATTTCTCTCAAAGCTGAGGAGCGGGGAGAGATGTTGGGCCCGTAAAACAACCAAGATGAGAGGAATTTCTGAACATATTTTGAGAGGTCATCTCTGCGAAACCGAGTCAATGAGGTAAACGTGGCTCATGTGTTGGGCTCGGAAATCGTATTCTGCTGAAATTGAAGAACGGTTTAATTTAAGAGTCTGAAAGAGATGGGAGTGTCTTAGAAGTCATGTCTAAGAAATTTTATTTCATGTTAATGGTTTGTTTTTAGTGAGTTATGAGTTTCCTTTGTCAGGATCTCTCTCTTTTTGTCCGATGGTTCGAGCAATTTTTTTTGACTACTTTGTCCGATTGCTTTTAGTTATTATGGCTGCAAATGCTGAAAACGGAACTGTGGTTGTTTGAATCAAAAAGAAAAATTCATGAAAAATAAATACAAACTATTTGGGACATCTCTGGCGTTCGCCGCGATGAGTGCGAATGCGGCTGAAATCACTTGGCAGACCCCCATTGATATGTTCGCCGGCGTAACGACGGAGAATTTCGTGAACAACAACACCGATCTCGCAGTGGATGGAGAGCTTGTTCTTGCTTTCAGTGGTGAAGGTCCAGGACGAACTAACGATGGCACTAGCTCTGTGACCGTGAATGGAGTGGAGTTTACGCAAGTGAATGCCGCTGCGATCAATAGTGGTGCGGCAAATGTCCCCGGAGGAGTGGGCGTGTTCACGACTTTCACAACGGAGAACAGAGGTTTTGGTGATGGCGCTTTCAACGGGAATAGAGATATCTCCGATTTAATCGCGGGAGGCTTAGCCAATGCTCCTGGTGCAGCCGGTGGAGTTGATGATGTTGCCGCTGCTGCTGACGTGACATTCACAAACTTAGTGGTAGGCCAAGAATACTTACTGCAAGTGTTTGTTCATAACGGAAATGGGAATGCCTTGAATGCTCAGTCGGGATTCTCGAATGGGCTGGCTAATGATTTGGCTGCGAATCCAGCCGATCCATTGGACCTTACCAATGATCCAAGAGCTGTGGATGTCGGACATAATGATGGCGGTCCTGAGGGTGACGGTGCTAACGGCGTGGGCCAATCTGTTCTTGGAACATTCACCGCTGATGCGACGACTCAAACGTTCAGTGTCATTGGTACGGACGATACTTTCGCTACTTTTTCAGGTGTGCGCACACAAATCAATGCGGTCCAACTGAGAGCGATTACAGAGATTATTCCACGTCCACCATCAGATGATCCTGTTTGGACGGGGCTAGGAGGATCAAGCTTGGATTTAACCACAAACAATTTCGCCCTCAATGCGCCAGATGCCGCTCTCGAAGAGGGGACTTTGGCTGATGTTGCAACTGTCAATGGTATTGCTATCTTTGGTGACACCTACTCTGTTTCCGGAAGCGATATCGCTGTGGCTACAAGTACGCTCGTGATTCCTGACGGTGCGTCACCGACGGCGTCTCTCTTTTCATTCGTGAACACTGCGGCGGTTGATTACTCCATTACTAGTAATGATGCGATTGGAGTTACAGGTACCACGACCGATGTGACAATCACAGCCGACGGAAGCTTAGCTCTCCTCGGAGACCACACTTATGGCGGGAATACGGTTGTTGGTTCAGACGCTACTCTCCTTTTGGGAGATGCAACGACTTCTGCGACCTTGGCCTCGGCTGCAATTGTCTCTTCTGGAGCGACGGTGTATAATACTTCGGTAGCGGATGTTATTTATCCTGGGGGGATTGGTGGAGGAGGCTCCTTTGACAAAGTTGGTGCTTCCATGCTCACCATCGAATCAAACTCAGACTTCTCAGGTGCTTTGAGCGTAGTGGAGGGAACTCTCACTACGGATGGCTTGCTCCCGGCTTCAACGGTCGATGTTGCGACAGGAGCGACCTATGTGTTTAACGGGATCGCTCGTGTTCCTGACATCACTTATACAGGCGGTGGAACTTTGGTTAAGGATAGTGTTGGGGAGCTTTCATTCAGGGCTGGGCGCTTCGAATTTTCAGCTGGTGCTTTGATTGACGTTCGACAAGGGGAATTCGCTGGTAGTGCTGGTGGTGCTGGTGGTAGTGAAGTTTGGACCAACAATCTTTCTAGCTTGAACGTTGAATTTGGAGCGATTTTCCGAGGAGCGGAAGGTAATATTGTCATTGATGCTCTTACGGGAACTGGAGACCTCTCCACGGGATTTAGTGGAGTCACATCCAGATATGACTCCTTTACTCTTGGCGCGGCAAATGGAGACGGGATCTTCAGTGGAGAGATTGATAATGGGGACTCTTCCTCAGCTGCTGGAAATCTTCGTAAGATTGGTACCGGCACCCAAACCTTTGCTGGTCTGGGGTTGTATACTGGAAATACGATTGTCCAAGACGGAGCTTTCAATTTTACACGTGATAGCTCGATCTCATTCCTCCCGCAGACCAATGGAGTCACCAACCAAATCACAGGAGATCCTGATGCCGGTTCTGGTGTCAATAATGGGCCTACTGCGACTGGAAGTGGGACCGTGGATCTTGATGGAGAGATCTTCATCGAATTCGAAGAAATTCTCGCTACTTCAGGAAACGGCACAGAAGTTACTGTGACTGCAGGGGTTGATCCTGTCGTAGGCAACTCCTGGACCTTAGTTGATACGACTGAGCTGGCTGCCGTTACTTATGGCGCTAATTTCAGCGTGACTAGTACTCGTGGTTTTTTCGTAGAAACAGCTCCCGGGGTTTGGACTTTAGTGGATGCCACTGTTGCTGATGATTGGATCTTCAATGAAAGCACTGGTATTCTCTCTTTGGGTGAGCCTAGCATTGTAACCGGAGAGGTTGTGATTGAGGACTGCAATTTCACGACCGCAGGAACATTTGAGGTGGTTGCTTCGAATCTTAATCCCACACTCGATTATGAGTTGAGAAGATCTGCTGACCTTGAGGACGGTTTCCCGACTGTTGTGGCTACCTTCACAGGAGCTGATGCTAACACCTTCACCGATGCCACTCCTCCAACTGGAGCTGCATTCTACCAACTTTTCATTGTTGAGTAGCCTAGGCTGATAGTTGTTCTTCTTTCCAAAAGAGTCCCTAGTGATAGGGACTCTTTTTTTGTGAACTCATGTTCATTGCAAATGCAGCGAAGTCTGAGTGATCGTTGTCGAGGGGATGCGGGCTTCCTCGACAAAGGGATCATTTGAGATGAGAAAATTGTAGAAGAGTCGGATGAAAATAAGTGAAGTGATGGCGTTTCTCTTCAGGAGCGAGCGATGGCGATTTGGGGGATGTTCCTCAGTTCGTTAAAACAGCAGTGGCTGGTGAAGTTCGTTTAATTGCTATTTAGCTATCACGCGAGTTGTCTATTCGCTGGCAGTGAGTTCGGAGGAGGAGGTAGCGACGACGGAGGGCTTAATGCCAGCGAGGACGCTAGGGGGCGCCCCGAGGTCACGATAGCCCCGCACCTTCCTAAATCCTGCTTCAGCCCATAACAGAGTATCGAAGCCAATATTGCTTTCATTTCGTTGGAAAAATAGGCATTCAACCGCCTCGCAAGAATTCATGCTTGTTTTCCAGTATTATACCAACTCACCAATCTTTCTGGTGGAATGGAATGCTTTTTGAGTTTTAAAA
>CAZUEC010000217.1:0-4472 GCA_964618865.1 uncultured Roseibacillus sp.
CGATTCGAGGAATTCTGGGCTTTTTGGAGGCAAAATAGGTTTTGGGTCTGGCTAAGAAGGTAAATTGCGGTCTTTGGTGTTTTGATGGAAAAGGATCTAGGAAGAGGCTTTTGGTGGGAAATTTGGTATAAATCATAGTTTTCGCGGTTGCGTTTCCGGTCAAGAGGGGGCAGGGAAGGGGGGACGAATTGTCGATTCTATGAGTGAGGTAACATTCCCGAATTTGCGTGTGGCCGTGGGGGCCGATCATGGTGGTCTGGAAATCAAAGCAGCCCTTATGGCTTATTTGGAAACAGCAGGTTGTGTGGCGAAAGATTTTGGGACTGGCGATGAGGAGTCGGTCGATTATTCGGATTTTGCGAATGAGATTTGTCGAGAGATGACGGATGGTCGTTTCGACTTTGGAATTCTGGTCTGCAAAAGCGGAATTGGAATGTCTATCAGCGCGAATCGGTGGCAGGGCATTCGGGCCGCGAAAGTCAATGATTTGGAAGAGGCGGAAGTGACCCGTTCTCACAATGATGCGAATGTTCTTTGCTTAGGTTCGATGAGTGTGACTCCGGAGAGTGCAGTTGAGATGGCGGAGGCTTTTTTGAAGACCGAGTTTCAAGGAGGGCGTCATGAGCGTCGATTGATCAAGGGTTCGGGTAGTCGTCTCGCGGTAACAGATGGCAAGGTTTACGACATTATTGAAGGGGAGCATGCGCGGCAGCGGAGCCATGTGGAGCTGATTGCTTCCGAGAACTTTGCGAGTCCGGCGGTGACGGAAGCGCAGGGTTCGGTTCTGACGAATAAGTATGCGGAAGGCTATCCTGGGAAGCGTTGGTATGGTGGATGTGAAGAGGTTGATAAGGTGGAGACGCTTGCGATTGAACGAGCAAAAGAAATTTTTGGAGCCGAGCATGTCAATGTGCAGCCTCACTCTGGAAGTCAGGCGAACACAGCGGTGTACTTTGCAGTGTTGAAGCCTGGGGATCGGATTTTGACAATGGATCTTGCGCATGGAGGGCACCTTACTCATGGCCATCCAGCGAATTTTTCGGGTCGTCTTTATGATGTTGTCCACTATGGGGTGACTGAGGAGGAAGAGACGATCGACTATGATGCCTTGGAAGCGTTGGCAAAAGAGTGTCAACCGAAGCTGATTACCAGTGGAGCGAGTGCTTACTCGCGAGTGATTGACTTTGAACGGATGGGGCAAATTGCGAAGAGTGTGGGTGCCTATTTGATGGTTGATATGGCACATATTGCTGGTTTGGTGGCTGCTGGGGTTCATCCGAGCCCAGTGCCTCATGCGGATTTTGTCACTTCGACGACTCATAAGTCATTGCGTGGGCCACGTGGGGGTATCATTTTATGCAAAGAAGAGCATGCTAAGAAGGTGGATGGGCGAGTCTTTCCTGGAGTGCAAGGTGGACCGTTGATGCATGTGATCGCGGCGAAAGCGGTTTGTTTTGGAGAATGTTTGAAGCCTGGATTTAAGTCCTATCAAGAGCAAGTGATCAAAAATACGGCTGCGTTGGCGAATCGTCTTGCGAGTCATGGTCTTCGCATTGTGTCGGGAGGCTCTGAGAACCATGTCTTTATGGTTGATTTACGTCCGATTGAGATGAATGGCAATGAGGCGAGTATCACGCTTGATAAGGTGGGAATCACGGTGAATAAAAATGCCATTCCTTTTGATACTGGAAGCCCAATGAAGCCTAGCGGGATTCGAATCGGTACTCCAGCGGTGACAACACGTGGAATGAAGGAGGCTGATGTTGAAAAAGTGGCTGATTTAATCTATGAGGCTCTGACTCATAAAGATGATGATGCGAAGTTGAATGAAATTCAGTCGCGCGTTTTCTCCTTTAACGAGGCTTTTCCAATGCCCTATTAAGGAGGGGAAAAAATTTAGGACTGAAGACTTAAAAACAAAATTTTCTGACTATGTATGATTTAATTGTGATCGGTGGGGGGCCTGCAGGCTATATTGCTGCAATTCGAGCTGGGCAACTGGGTAAGAAAGTGGCTTGTGTGGAGGTGGAGCGCCCGGGAGGAACTTGTTTGAATTGGGGTTGTATTCCTACGAAAGCGTTACTCAAGAATGCGCATCTTTATCATCAGATGAAGCATCATGCGGATGAGTTTGGGATGAAGTTCGATAACTTGGAATATGATTGGTCCAAGGTTGTGGGGCGTTCTCGTCAAGTGGCGGATCGTCTTGCGGGGGGGGTGGAGTATCTTTTCAAAAAGAACAAGGTAGATTACTTAAAGGGATTTGGTTCGCTGGAAGGTCCAGGAAAAGTGGGAGTGGAGAAGGATGGGAAGAGGGAGATTTACGAAGCTAAAAACATTATTATTGCGACTGGTTGTCAGCCTCGTGAGCTACCGCCGTTGCCTTTTGATGGCAAAGCAGTTCTTTCTTCTAAGCACGCGATGACTTTAGAGAAGCAGCCGAAGTCGATGTTGATCATTGGTGCGGGAGCGATTGGGGTTGAGTTTGCATATGTCTACAATGCTTTTGGTACTGAGGTGACTCTTGTTGAAATGCAGCCGACGGTTCTTCCGGTGGAAGACCGAGAGGTAGGCCAGGCTCTCGAGAAGTCTTATAAGAAGCTAGGAGTTAATTGTTTGACTGATACGAAAGTAACGCAGTTCAAGAATAACGGGAATAGCGTGACTTTGACGGTTGAGAATAAGAAGGGGACGCAAGATCTCACTGCAGAGACCTGTCTTGTTGCGATTGGAGTGGCCCCAGTGCTACCTGGGGGAGTGAATCCAGAATTGGATGAGCGTGGTTACGTCAAAATGAATGAGCGTTACGAGACCAGTCAGAAGGGGGTTTACGTGATCGGTGATATCAATGGACCTCCTTGGTTGGCACATACGGGGATGTTTGAAGCGGTGCAATGTGTGGATGGTCTTTTTGTGGATGGTCATACTCCACGCCAAGTTGAGAACTTCCCGGGTTGTACTTATTGTCATCCTGAAGTGGCTTCGATTGGAAAGACCGAAGAAGCGCTCAAGGAAGAGGGAGTTGACTACAAAGTGGGCAAGTTCCCTTATCAAGCTCTTGGCAAAGCGCAGGCGATTGGCGAGACCGAAGGGTTTGTGAAGTTGCTTTTTGGAAAAGAGCACGGCGAACTGTTAGGCGCACACATTATTGGTGAGAATGCGACTGATCTGATTGCAGAGATGGGCTTGGCTTTAGAGATGGAGTTGACGACTGATGAGATTCACGGGACGATCCATGCTCACCCGACGATTGCGGAAGCGATTCATGAGGCCACTTTGGATGCCGATGGTCATGCGCTTCATTTCTAGTATCCGTGCTGGGAGTTGAATCGAGAGTGGAGTCTTCTTTTTGATGAATTTAGCCAGCTATCAAACGATGGATCCGCATCTTTTGGTGGGGTTGGTGAATACGGAGTTGCGTAATCACGCAAAGAGTTTGGACGATCTTTGCCGAACTCATGACTTGGAGGAAGCTGAGCTCATTGAGCGTTTGGCTAAGGGTGGTTATGAGTGGCGGGCGGAACAGAAGCAGTTCCGGTAGTGTGGCTGCGTTCGATGATTATTTTGGGCTCGGTTTCAAACTCGATGCCCATTCTTGTTCGGAATTTGAGAAGTGCTTCTTTGAAAGGGTGTTGCTTATTTCCACCAGTCTGCGTCTCGTTCCCATTCGCTGCGAGGTTCTTCTTTTTTTCTCTTAGAAGGGGAGGTTTTTTTCTGAGAAAGTAGTTCTTCTGGGAATTCTGGCAGGTTGAGTTCGGCGTTTCGTTTCGCATTGCGTGCCATGATGAAAAACATGGTGACAAGTGAGCCAAGAGCAAAGGCGAGAATGGCAACCATGGTGAGAGCATGGGCATCGGCGGAGCTGATGGCGAGAAGGTGAGGCATGGCAGTTAGCTGTTAAGGGGGTCTAGAATCAGGCGCATGGGAATGAGGCTGGAATAGTGAAACCCGTGTTCTTGGAAGAAGGTTTGTGAGTCGCTGGAGAGTTTGTCTGCAAGTAAGGTGATGCGTTTGAAGTCTTTTTCACGGGCGAATTCGATGACTTCTTCTAGCAGGCGGGCGCCATGACCTTGGCCGCGATGATCGGGATGGATGATGACGTCTTCCATAATCAAGACGAAGCCGCCCATGGCAGTGGAAACGGTGAAGAGTAAGTTTGCCATTCCGACAATTCGGTCCGAGGAGCGGGCTACGAAGATGCGTCCGCGAGCTGGTTCTTCCAGAATGTGGCGTATGCCTTTTTCCTGCAGAGTGGGATCTGGGGTGAAGTCGTCTTGTAGATCGAGGAGGTCGACTACGAGTTCGGTCAGAGCCGAAAGGTCTTCAATCGTGGCGGGTTCGATACTGACTTGAGAAGGCACGAGTGATTTTGATCAGGTTTTGAGGAGATGAACAGCTAGCTTTTGAGAACTTGTTGGGAGCCTCCAGTTACTAGAAAATGAATCTTTGATGAGGTTGGGCAGGGGTAAGAG
>CAZUEC010000218.1:0-4459 GCA_964618865.1 uncultured Roseibacillus sp.
GTTCGCTGCTGGTAAATCGAGGATTTGAGTGAGGAGGGGGGGAAGGAAATAGTCTTTGTTTTCGGCGAGAAGAGAGAGGGCGGTGATGCGGGCATCGGGGTCGATTGCTTGGTTGTTGGTTAAGGAGACAAGTTGGTCTTTGCGGAGGTCTGCGGGCCCTGTTTTGTAGTGCGCGACGAGGGCGATGGCTTCTTTGACGAGAGGGTGTTCGGGTTCTAGGAGGGGGGCGAGTCGGGTTTTGAGAAGAGGAAGGAGGTCGGATGTTGGTCGTGGTTTGAGGGGGGCGTAACGACCGAGGGATTGATCGACAGGATGGGGGGTGGTCCATTGCAAAAGAAGGCGCATTGCTTCGCGGCGTTCGGAAAGAGGGATGTGGGAGCTCTCGGCTACGGTGAGGAGTCGGGCTGCGTTTTGTTCTCCGCTGAGGCGAAAGGCGGAGTGGATGAGACGTCTCCATATGAGGAGGGGTGCTTTGGTTTTTTCTTTCTCTAACATTTCGTCGAGAATGGTAATGAGGGCGGGTCTGGCTCCTTCGATGGGGGTGTCGTGAATGAGGCGAATGGCTTCATATTGAATGGTGGGAGTATGGTCGAAGAGGAAGTGGCTGATGCCTGCGTTTTTGAGTCGGTGGAGAGCTAGGAGGCTCAGCATTCTCACCGGAGGTAGGGCGTGACCGGAGAGAGTTTGAAGTTGTTTCTCACTTGCGCAACCGGCTAATCCTACGACGGCGGCATGTCTTAGATATACGTCATTGTTATCTTCTGCTTGAAGGGCGAGCTGTAAGAGGGGGTCGAAGGCTTCTTTGATGCTTAGGCGTCCTAGGGAGAGGGCTGCGAAGAAGCGAACACGAAGAGAGGAGTCTTTTAAGGCATCTAGGAGGTAGGTGGGGTTTTTGACGGGGGCTTCTCCTAAGGTTTTGGCTGCTTGGGCACGAATTTCGGGGTTTTCGTCTTTGAGGAGTCGAAGGAGGGCTGCGGTGGCGTATTGGTCTTTCTGTTTGCGAGCTAGCATGCCGAGGCCCCAAATGGAGTGTAGGCGGGCAATGGGGGTGCTGTCTTCGAAGAGTTCGTCGTCTCTATCAAGTCGGGGGAGGAGAAGGTTTTCGGGAGGAAGGTCGAGGAATTTGTTACGGAGGTGTAACTCTGAGAAGAAGGAGGGCAAGGCTTCAGGTTTAGCGGCGAGAGCGAACTGTGCACGGAGGCGCACGCGTTGGTCGGGATGAGAGAGGAGGCCTTTTAATTCTTGGGCTGAACGGTGATGAAAGCCTTCTGCTATGAGTTGAGCGACTTCTTCTGCTTGGGGGTGAGGTTGAGAAGGTTGGAGGGTGAGGATGCGGCCTTGGGGGGCGGCTTTCCAGCCGGTGACAAAGTCGCTGAGGTAGGTTTGTCCTTGGAATCCAAAGTCGATGTCGGTGACTCCTAATCCCCAGAGGAATTTTTTGGAGTTGGTCATTCGGTAGCTGGAGTCGTTGGGTTCGAGGGTGAAGTTGTAGACTCCGGAAGCGGCTGGTCCTCCTTTGTAATCGCAGAGGAAGAATTGGTTTTCGAATTGGCCGCCAAGGGCGGTGCCTGGTTGGAAGGTGAGACCAGAGGGGCCGTTGCTTAGGTGAGCGATAGGAGGAAGAATGGAAGCTGGTTGGCCGGGATGAGCGAGGTCCCACATTTTTTCTTCGGTCCAACGGTTTGGCGGTCTTTCTTCGAGTCCGATTTGGCGATGAAAGGAGTGTAAGGTTTGATGGTCTGTGCGCCATCCTGAGTCGGCGCCATCGACGAGGTAAACGATTCGGGCGAGGTCGCCAAAGTCGGCATTGTTATCGACGGAGAAGGCATCACCGATTTCGTTGAAGGCGATTTCTTTGGGGTTGCGGAGTCCAGTGTGAAAGATTTCGAAGTTGGAGCCGTCGGGTTCGAATCGGAAGGCGGCTCCTTGGTCTGTGAGGGAGTATTGAGTTCCTTCTTCGGTGGTGAGGTGAAGTCCACGGTCTCCTACGGTGCCGTAAAGACGGCCGTCGGGTCCGAGGACGAAGCCATTGAGGTCGTGGCCGGAAAGGGAGACGCGGACTCCAAAGCCGTTTTGGAGAATGACTTTTTCAGAATCGGTAATTTGGCCATCGCTGTCGAAGTCAGAGAGGGCCCAGATGTTTGGGATACAGGCGAAGAAGAGGACGCCGTCGTATGCAAGAATTCCAGCTGCGGTTCCATCTAACAAGTCATTGAACTGGGTGGCAAATATTCCGCTTTGGTCTGCGTGACCGTCGCCAGTGCTATCTTTTAACCAGCGAATTTTTTCGGATTTTTTGGTCATTTCGGCAAGTGGTAGTTGGTGTTGCCATTTTTTGTGTAAAGCTCGTCGGTCTTCGACGCTGCGCGATGCGATGTCATCAAGTAACCAGTAGAGGTGGTCACGATTGTCTTCTACGCCGTGGCGAAAGCGGTTGCTTTCGGCGACAAAAAGTTTGCCGTCTTCGGCAACAGTTAGGGCGGTTGGAGAGGTGACGCCGTTGTCTTCATGAGTGGCGAAGAATTGGGCGGTGGTGTCTTCGGGGATGAGTAATCCGGGTGAGAGGGGGGAGTTTTTCAGTCCTGGTTCGAAGGGGTTCCCGTTGCGAGTGGAGTTTGGGAAAATGGGATTGGCGTAATCGTGGGCGATGAGGTGGTCGATGAGAAGAAAGTCGTACTCACTTTCATCAAAAATTCGGAATCGAACTTTATGGCCGATCCAAGCAGAAACATCCCAGGTGACTCGCTGGAGGATGAGGCTATCGCGAGGAGAAGCTTGGTGGATGATTTGATTGTCCACCTGCATTTCGATTCCGATACTTTCAAATTGGCCGCCAATGCGGAAGCTCAGGTAGGGTTTTTTGAGGGTGATTTCGGGGGAAAGAATGGTCCCGGTTGCTCGCAATCCGCCCACTGCCGAGCAGCCGAAGGAGTTTTGGCAATATTGGCGGACGGTTCCTTGGATTTCGGAGGGCAATGCGACGCTGGGACCGAGGCCAAAGGCATCTCCGGTTACTTTCCAGTCGCTGAAGCCGTCTCCTTCAAAGTCGAGGAGGATTTCTTCGTTGTTCTTGGCATTCGCATTTACTCCAGATAGGGCGATCAGGAGTAGGGTGGTTGCGAGTGGGAAGAGGGAGCGCATGAGGAGTTTGTAGAAAAGGTAATGCCTGAGAGAGAAAATCCTATCGGGAAAAGGCAATTTTTTTCAGAGAAGGAGTGGTTGCTGGGAGGAGGAGGTTTTGTTTTTTTCGTTACTGGCAGGATAAGGGGGTGCGAGGAGGGGGAAATGCTCGGTATCTTGTTGTCTTGTCGCGTATCTGGACAGTTCGCATTGTGCTCGCCGCCTTAACTTTGGAGGTGGGGTTTATTTGTAGTTTTTTTAGCGGAGATATTGCTTTTTTGAGACGGAGTGAGGAGGGGCTTTTTCGAACTTGTCTCTCTTGGGTTCGTGAGGTGAATCCTGCGGAGGTGATTCTGGAAACAGAGATTGATGCTGATAATTGGAGGGTTCATGGTTGGAGTTTGCGGACTTTGGGGTCTGGAGAAGTTTCGCCGGCAGTGTGGAGTTTTGTGGAGGTGCCTTTTTCCCGAGAGTTGTTTGATGGAAAGGAGCCGAAGCCATCAGAATATGCGATTTTGTTAGCGAAGTTACACCAAGCAGGGGTGCGTAAGTTGGCTTTAACGCAGAGTTTATCTTGGTCGGAGATTGCGGAGTTGGAGCTGCGCGCTCTTGATGGTTCTTTGCGTCCTTTTGGGGATGTTCTTTTGCCAATTGCTCTTTCCGAAGTGCCGCAACCGGCTTCTTCTCCTTTTTGGTTAGAGGGGTCTCTTCTTTCGAGTGAGACTTTGCGTGGTGATGCTTCTGCGCTTCCTTTAATGAATCAGGTGATAACTCCTCCTTCGGTTTCTGTTCGTCCGGGGTTGCGGTTTGCTTTTCCCGATTTTGGTTCACGTGATTTACAATATCGTGTTCCCGGACGTTTGCCGGTGGTGACTCGGTGGGGTGATGAGTATTTGCCTTCTTGGTCGCTTGGTTTGGCGATGCAGATGGAGGGGGTGGAGTTAGATGAGTTGATGATTGAGCCTGGTCGGCATTTGAGGATAGGTCCGGATGGTCCGGTGATTCCATTAGATGATTTTGGGCGGGCTAAGTTGGAGGAGGCTGAGAAGGGGGAAGATTTTTCGGAAATGATTACGGCTCAAAGTCTTTTTGCTTTGGAGGAAGAGGATGCTTTGGGCTTAAAGAAGGGGGTGGTGTTGTTTGAGGCTTTGGATCGTAAGACGATGTTGAAGAGTCGCGAGCTGGTGACTGCGGCTTTAAGGTTGCGTGAGTTCCCACGACCGGGAAAGGCGGAAAAATTTCGGCGATTGGATTTCAAGTGGGAAGTGTTCATTTATTGCGAAATTGTTTTGGGTGCTATTTTTGCGCTTTATTTGAAGCCTTTTCCTCAGCTCATTGC
>CAZUEC010000219.1:0-4448 GCA_964618865.1 uncultured Roseibacillus sp.
ATTCTAGGTGGAAATTGAGAATTGAGTGGCACAAAAATTAAAGATGAATATATAAAATCAGAGTATGAAATTCAATCTTCACTGTGGTCAAGGTTTCACCTCGTCACCTGCTGTTTGCATTAGTCATCCTTTAAAATAGGAAATGTTGAACCAAAATTCCTAGGGTAGTCAGCAATCCAAAGGCGGCATAGATGGTTGGTCTTCTGCGGAGAGAACGTCCTCCGCTAGCGAGTAGGCGGGACCACAAAACTAAAAAGAAGAAAAAGAGGGTGACGCAAAGAGTGCCCATCAAAAAAGGCTTTAGTCCTCCGTTGGCCAACCAATGAATGAATTCTAGCAGGAGAAAGCCTCCGCCAAGTAATAAGATCCCACCGACGATAAACCTGACCAGCGCATCAAATTGCGGATCAGGAGGTAAGGGTCGGCTCTCGTCCTCAGGAATCACTGCAGAGAGAATAACGGCAAAAGGAAAAAATCGCAATCATCGCTTTAGTTATGGACGTTCTTCTGCTTTTTGTGGCGGGAATAGGCGTTGCGAGAAGGAACCTTCTCGCTACCCTATGGTCATGATTGACATGCTCGTTCGGCTTTACGATTTGCCGGAGATGGAACCGACCTATCAGCGCGTGAAGGATGAGGGTATTATTCTCCGCCGTCCTGGAGTGTATGAGAAGCATCTCGTTGCCAAATGGGTAGGGGAGCACTTCTCACCCAAGTGGGTGAGTGAAGTTGAAGTAGCGATGACGAGGCAACCGATTTCATGTTTCATTGCAACCAAAGACAAAGAGATTCTCGGCTTTGCGTGCTACGATACCACTTGCAAAGCTTACTTTGGCCCTACTGGAGTTGGGGAAGCCGCACGGGGGAAGGGAGTCGGGAAGGCTCTTCTTTATAAGGCCTTGGAGGCTTTGCGTGATCTCGGCTATGCTTATGGCTTTATTGGTGGGGTTGGACCTCGGGAGTTTTACGAAAAGGCCTGTGGGGCAGTCGAAGTCCCTGGGAGTGACCCTGGTATTTATCAGGATATTCTTCCTGAACCTGAAAACTAACAATGACAGACGGAAGAGATATTGCCCAAAGTGGAGGACAGGATGCGGGTTACGTTCGTGAAGCTTTTGCAAAAATTGCAGACCGGTATGTCGTCACTAATCACGTTCTAAGCGCGGGAACCGATATTCTTTGGCGACGTAAAGTCTCTCGTATTGTTCGGAGTTGGAAGCCTAAGCGAATCTTGGATGTGGCTACCGGGACTGGAGACTTAGCATTAGAAATGCAAAAGTTGATGCCAGAAACCGAAATTGTAGCAACTGATTTTTGCGCGGAAATGTTAGCTCACGCCGGTCGTCGCGGCATTGCTCGAACTCAAGTCGCCGATGCTTTAAATCTTCCTTTTGAAGACGGCGCTTTCGATGTTGTTACGGTCGCTTTTGGATTAAGGAATATGGCTGATTGGGAAGCGGGATTGCGTGAGATGGCTCGAGTCAGCCGCGGCGGACATCTTCTTGTGCTTGATTTTTCCCTTCCGAAAGGTCCTCTCGGAAAACCTTATGGTTTTTATCTCAATAAGGTCCTTCCTAAAATTGCTGGTGCTCTCACTGGCCAAGGGCAGGCCTTTGAGTATTTAGCGGGGACCATTGAGAAGTTTCCTAGTGGTGAAGCAATGGTTTCTCTTTTTGAGAAGAGCGGGCTGCAATCGGCAAGTGCGAAACCTTTGAGTGGAGGCATTGCCTCTGTCTATACTGGTTCTTCGATATGAAAGTTCTCAGTTAGCTCTGGAGTTGTTCTTGTTCGGGCGAGGTTAGCGCCACTCCTTCAAGTATCAGGAACAAGTTCAGGAGGAAAAATCGGCTGGAGTAACAATATGTTTCGCAGCACAACGAGGGCATTGCACTGTCACGTGGTCAGCGCCTTCAAAGAGTTCGTCGAGATTATCTTGCCAAACCGAGAGCGCTGGCATGATTCGCTCGAGATTGCAGCCGCAGAAAAAATGAAAGAAGCGAGTCTCCAAAGGAGAGAGATCTTCTGTTTCCGCGAATGCGGCCACTGAATTGGTTGTGAGTCCTTCCCACCACTCTTGGTCGTAACCTGGTTGAGTAGCAAGCAGGACGAAATTTTCGTCGGGAAGTTCGAAGATTTTCCCCGGTCTCTGCTCCGACTGGTCATAGAGGTGTTGAAGCCAGTCGAAAGGGTTTTCAGTCTCCAAGGCAATGGTAGAACGACGAGCTTCAAATGAGCTGTCGGTGACCTGCGTATAAAGAAGGTTTTGAGGTGGTTCGCGAACATCTTCCGTAAACACTCGGCCGACGACATTTTCATGAGTTGATGAAGCGGTGGCGAAGAAGTTTACGCGAGGGGCTCGTAGATTGACAGTCCATGCGTGGATCTCAGACCAAGGACGGGCCACCGAATGCAGAGTCAGAGCTACGAGTAATTCCTTTAATTTATGATCCAAATCGGGGGCATATTTCAGTCCATGATCAGCAAGGTGCAAATAATGGTCGGTGAAAATATCGGTGAAATTGGCCCGAATCATGAGAATATTTCGTTGACGAATAAAGATGGATTCGACTCGGGTTCTCTCGGGCGTTTCAGGCATGACTCAAAAGGGAGGAATGAGCTAGAGAGAGTCAAGAGTCAAGACGCTGAATCGACTGGTTTTCGCTTTTTAAAAGCAACAGTATTCCTGTCATGAGAGTCGCGCTGGTGTTTTTGCTCCTTCTTGGTCACGGGTTCGCGATCACTCAGGAGGTTTTACAAGTCTTTGTTCCTGCCTCTTATCATGATACCGATAGCGTGAACGAATATGGGGTGAAAGGAGAGTTGGTGCAGGCTGCAGTCCTTGATCGTACTGTCGTTGTTTCAGGGGCTTTTCCTGAAGACTTGGCTAGGATCATCTTACTTCCTTTCCAAATTCCAGCAAACAATCCGGCCTATCAAGTTCAGGAGGCCAATCTAGCCATTTTGTGTGGTCTTGAACTCGAGGTGAATTATGAGGGGAACCTTTTAGATGTGGTTTTTGATTGTCGGAACTTTAAGATTCCAGAGAATATTGAGCTCACTGGTCGCCAAGTGCTCACCATGACTATCGAAGCTTTGCGGCGCACTCTTCGAATTTATTACCAAGGAGATTATCAGGATCCTTTTCAGTGTAATGTGAACCTGCGCCATTTACCGAAAACATTTACCGAGCTCAAAGATTTGAAAACGACTTTTCGAATTGGAGAGAAAGTGAAGGATTCAAAAAGTGAAGAGTAGAGGCAGGCGGTTACTTTGCTAATACTCTTTGAGCAGCCTGTTGTCCTGAGATGATTGCTCCTTCTATCGAGGTCGAAGTTCCATAATCACCGCATAAATAAAGGGGAGGTTTGGGATGATGTATAATGGGAGCGTTTGGTAATTGCTCTGGAAGAGCGTGTGGAATCCGATTTGTGCGCAAATGCTTCCACTGAGTTACTTGTTGGCCAAACCATTGTTGCAGTTCTTTCGTAACGGTTTCAGGCAAGTTTTCTTCTTCAAATAACCCCAGAAGAGAAACTGAAATGAGAGATTGACCTGACGGAGCATAAGTCGGGCAGACATCACTTAATACCGCTACGTTATTGACTCGGCCTTTATTCTCACCATTGAGAATGATGATGGGTTCTTGAACGGGGGAGTGAGGAGCTTGAAAGTAAAGGTTTGTCACTGCGCGCCATCCAAATTCAGGAATTTTTAAATCCGGGAGGAGAGTAGAAGTTACGTGATAGGGAGTGGCCAGGATGATTTTCTGAGCCGAGAGAGTTTCCCCAGAAGTGAGTGAAATCTCATTCTCGCGAATTGCGGACACCGAGCATTGGTAACGGATTCTTGCTTGAGGGATTCGATCGGCTAGTTGTTTAGTGATTTGGCCTATGCCACCAGCGGGTAAGGTGGCAGCCCCTTTGGCAAACATTTTGAAGGTGAACTGAAACTGACGATTAGAAGTGCGGAGCTCACGCTCTAAGAAAATCCCACCATAAAAAGAGCCGAAAAAATCTTCGATCATGCCATCACTAAAACCATATTTTTTTAAGAAATCCCGGGTTGGCAGTTCAGGCGTCTTGGCTATTTTTTGGGCAGAACTGCGGGTAAGAGAATAGCGTAAACAAGCAACCCTTACTTTATCCCAGAGGGTTCCAATGGGCGAGAACGCACTGGTCAGTAAATATTGTGGACGACGAAATACGTCCATCATTCGGTGCAATTTTTTCCCTTTGAAAACGAAAGCGCCAGGCTCGAAAGTGTGCAAGTTCAGTTGAGGTAAATCCAATAATTCTCCCGCAGTAGGATAGGCATCGAGATAGACCTGAAAACCTCGATCAAGCAGGAAGCCATCGACTTCATCGGTACGGACTCGACCGCCAGGTCCATCAGAAGCTTCTAGAAGAAGAAATTTGTGTCCGGCTTCTTGTAGTTTGAGAGCGCAGGCT
>CAZUEC010000220.1:0-4380 GCA_964618865.1 uncultured Roseibacillus sp.
CTGCATGGCATGCAGGGGGTCAGCGGTTCGAATCCGCTATGCTCCACTTTTTCGAGACCGTTTTTCGAGAGAGGGAATTTTTTGTGGCAAACTCGCGCAACAAGTGAATACCACCGAAGTCAAAGGTCTCGAACTCGCCATCGAATGTGCGCGAGCAGCTGAAGAGATTCAAGCGGAAGACATTCGCATTCTTGATTTGCGTGGTCTCTCTAGCTTGACCGATTTTATGGTGATTTGTTCGGGTAGCTCCATGCCTCATCTGAAGGCGATTCTTCGCGAGGTGAGTAAAGGGGTGGTCGCTCGCACGGGTGACAGTCCTTCTCATACCGAGGGCAAAGCGGTGACTCGATGGGTGGTGCTCGATTATTTCGATGTCATGGTTCACATCCTGCATGAGGAAATGCGCGAGACTTACGCTCTCGAAGAACTCTGGGGCGATGCGAAGGAAGTCGAGTGGTCTTCCGTGGAGGGAAAGTCTTCTTCCGCTCAATAAAAAGCGGCTTTTCAAGCTTTTGCTGGCGGGGGCGTCTCATGAATACGAGATAGGATTTTTGGTCAGAAGTTCGTTTGTATTTGTGTGGATTATTGGTCGATTTCTTCTGTGCTGGCAGGGAGAAATCCTTTCTCTTTCGCTTCAAGCTTGCAAGAGAGGCGGGAGGATGGCTTTTTCGGCGGCAGCAAGATGGCAGACGAAAAACAGCGGAAAACCTTGGAAGAGCGGCATGGGATGTCGGATTTGGAGCGATTGCGTCACTCCTGTGCTCACGTGCTCGCGACGGCGATTGCGCGCATCTGGCCTGATGTTCAGTTTGCGGCTGGTCCACCGGTGGAGGGGGGATTTTATTATGATATGTTGCTAGAACATCGGATTGCGCCCGATGATTTTGAGCAAATCGAGGCCGAGATGAAGAAGGTGGTGAAGGAGAATCAAACGTTCGAGCGCATGGTGGTTTCTCGGGATGAGGCGATGGAGATGGCGAAGAGTGGTCGTCTCGCTGCCAATGGAGAGCGGGAAGTTGAGTCTACTTTTAAGGTGGATCTGTTAAATTCGATTCCTGAGGGAGAAGAGATTTCGATTTTTAAAAACGGAGATTTTTGGGATCTTTGTGCGGGCCCACACGTGGGACGGACTGGGAATTGCAAAGCTCACAAGTTGATGAGTGTGGCCAGTGCCTTTTATAAAGGGGACAAAAATAATCCTCAGCTTCAGCGAGTTTACGGAACTTGTTTTCCGAATAAGACTCAGCTCAATGAGCATTTAGAAAAGTTAGAGGAAGCTAAGAAGCGTGACCATCGTAAGTTGGGTCGGGAGATGGGGCTCTTTACCTTTGACGAAATGGTGGGTCAGGGGCTTCCGTTATGGAAGCCGAAGGGTGGATTGGTGCGGCGTGAACTCCAAAATTTCATCACGGAAGAACTCGATAAACAGGGGTATTCGCAGGTTTTTACTCCTCATATTGGGAAGCTCGATCTTTACCGGACCAGTGGTCATTTTCCTTATTACGAAGACAGTCAATTCCCGCCGATGGCGGAGCGGGATGTCTGGGAGAAGTTGGCAGAGGAAGGCTCTGATTGCGGAACCTTGTTGAATGGCCTGCGCACAGGCGAGTTTGAAGGTTTCATGCTTAAGCCCATGAATTGCCCTCACCACATTAAGATTTATGGCAGTGAGCGGCACAGTTACCGCGATCTTCCGATTCGTTTGGCTGAGTTTGGAACTGTTTATCGTTGGGAGCAAAGTGGCGAACTGGGCGGACTGACTCGAGTGCGTAGCTTTACTCAAGATGATGCCCACCTCTTCTGTACTCCTGATCAGGTGGCTGCCGAAATCCAAGGGTGTCTTGGTTTGGTGAAAACGGTGTTGGGAACTCTTGGCATGGAAAATTACACGGTGCGTCTTTCGTTGCGAGATCCTGATTCTGATAAATACATTGGCGAACCCGAAAACTGGGACAAAGCCGAGGCGGCCCTTCGTGAGGCGGTCAAGGTGATGGGCGTGGAGGCCATCGAGGAACCCGGGGAAGCGGCGTTTTATGGACCGAAAATCGATTTTGTCGTCAAAGACGTCATTGGGCGTGATTGGCAGCTAGGCACTGTGCAAGTAGACTACAATTTACCCGAGCGTTTTGACCTGTCCTACATCGGAAGTGATAACAAGCCTCATCGGCCAGTGATGATTCATCGAGCGCCTTTCGGTTCCCTGGAGCGCTTTACGGGCCTTCTTATTGAGCATTTTGAGGGGAAATTCCCAACTTGGCTGGCCCCTGAGCAGGTGCGTGTTTTGCCGATTTCTCAGCAATTTAATGATGAGGCTCAGAAGATCGTCGATCAGTTGGCGGAGATCGGAGTGAGGGTCAAATTGGACGGGAGCGGGGATAAAGTGGGGGCCAAGATTCGTCTTGCGAGGCTGGATCGAGTGCCTTATATGTTAGTCCTAGGTGCACGGGAGGTTGAGAATAATCAAGTGAGCGTGCGCCACCGGGATCGCGAGGATCTCGGAACTCAATCAGTGGATGACTTTGTTGCTAGTATACATAACGAGATTTCAGGACGGTCGCTGTGACCGTTCCATCCGCCGCCGCACCCAATGATGAGAGTCCTTTCGTCATACGCGCAAACTTTCGAAACCCGTCAGGGAGTCGTTTTTTTCATGAAAAATGAGAATCACTTCCTAAGGTTTCAAAAACTAAACCAAAACCACGAGAAGCCATAGCTAAGAAAAAGAGACCGAAAAGACAGCGGAGAGAGATCATCCGGATCAATGATAAGATTCGTGCCAGTCGAGTGCGCGTACTTGCCCCGGATGGAGCTCAGCTAGGAGTGATGGACCTAAGGGATGCCGTTAAGGCAGCCAAGGAAAGAGGGCTGACACTCGTGGAAGTGGCAGGTAAGGTTGATCCCCCAGTGTGCCGAATCGTAGATTATGGCAAATGGCGATACGATCAATCTAAGCAAAAGAAAAATAAGGAGAAGACCGTCGCTAAGATGAAGGAAGTGAAATTCCGTGTCCGAACCGAAGAGCATGACTACAACATTAAGATGGGTCGTCTCGAGGAATTTCTGGATGCCGGTTTCAAGGTTCGAGTGCAACTGCAATTCCGTGGTCGCGAAAATGCTCACAAAGAACTTGGAGTTGAAGTTCTCAAAAAGGTGAAGGAAGACGCCAAGATGATGGGGCACTGTGACCAAGAGCCACGCATCGCAGGGCGCGCCGTCAATATGGTGCTTTCACCTCTTCCCAAGGGTCAGCGTAAGCGTCGCTTTAAGTTGATTCATGGTGATCTCATTGATCCTGATGAGGACTATGAAGATGACGAGGACTACGAGGAAGAAGCTTCCGCTGTAGAAAAAGAGCCTGCCTCTGAAGAGAAGGACTGAGCCTAGGAGTGCCAGTCTTGGACTGGCCTTTCTGGTTCGTGGCTTTTTAAAGAGTGATTGTGAGGGGCATCATAGCATGAACCTCATCGTGATGAATGATGAAACAACGCCTCCTGCTTTTCGATATCGATGGGACCCTCGTTGATACCGGCGGCGCTGGTATGGCCGCCCTTGTCGATGCCACCCGGGAAGTCTTTGGTGATGATGGCCCTAAGCTTGATCTCGCTGGCGCGACTGATAGCGGTTTACTGAAGAATATTTTCAAATCCTTCGGGCGTGAAGAAGATGAGCAGACGACCGCTCGATTCTTTGACCTCTACTTAGCGCGCTTGGAGGCGAATTTTCAAAATTCCTGTTTCGGTGGCCGAGCCCTAGAAGGGGCGATGACAATTCTCGAAGAAGTCGAGCAGGCCGGAATTGCGAAGGGTCTTCTCACCGGAAATATCGCTGCCGGTGCTGAAGCAAAGATGAGGCATTATGGAATGGAACACTTTTTCCCATTCGGAGCCTATGGCGATGATCACCATGATCGTAATTTGTTAGGGCCTATTGCGTTAGCTCGAGCAGAGCAATGGCATGGAGGTAGCTTTGATGGGGCCGAGACAATCGTTGTCGGCGATACCCCCAAGGACATTTGGTGTGCCCAAGCGATAGGCGCAAAATCTGTTTGTGTCGCAACTGGTAATTTTTCAGTCGCACAACTGCAGTCTGAAGGTGCAGATGTGGTCTTTGAAGATTTTTCTGAAGGAGAAGCCGTCTTAAGTGAGCTTCTTTCTTAGTGAAGTGATTTAGCTTATACCAATTGGACATCACGACTGACTGACAACGTCGGAATTGAGCGAGTCAAACCGGAACTGGTTTGAACCGCACAGCGTAATGAGAAGAGCTAAAGACTCTTCTTTATCCATTCTACCGGATCGTTTCGTGAGCTGGGATTAAAGGTTTTTCACTTTTTTGTCACACTTTCCTAAACTGCGGCGAATAGGGGGTGACGTTATGAGC
>CAZUEC010000221.1:0-4373 GCA_964618865.1 uncultured Roseibacillus sp.
TTTGGTTGCAGATGCTTCTTTGTGGCAGCTTTTGCAGTCGCTGTCTTTGGCGGCTGCGTTAGATACCTTTGTGGCGACTGCGGTTTTGGCGCAAGCGCCTTTGTCACAGCTTTCGCAGTCTTTGCAATCACCGGAGGCGGTGACTTTGGTTGCAGATGCTTCTTTGTGGCAGCTTTTGCAGTCGCTGTCTTTGGCGGCTGCGTTAGATACCTTTGTGGCGACTGCGGTTTTGGCGCAAGCGCCTTTGTCACAGCTTTCGCAGTCTTTGCAATCACCGGAGGCGGTGACTTTGGTTGCAGATGCTTCTTTGTGGCAGCTTTTGCAGTCGCTGTCTTTGGCGGCTACGTTAGAGACCTTTGTGGCGACTGCGGTTTTCGCTTCGGTCGTTTTTCCTGCGGTTGCTTTCATCGCTTCGGCACGAGAAAGTGGGCAGCAGCTCTTAGCTGAGGTGTCTTCGATTTTGACGATTTCGGCAATTTTTTTCTTAGTCGTCAGCTTGATGGGGGGAGTGACTGCTTTGATTCGGGTGGGCTTGACCTGAGCTTGAGCAGGAGCTTCTGCGGTGGTTTGAGTTGCTTTGACGTGGCTGCGAATGGCTTCGGCTTGGCGTGCTGCTCCAGCTGCTTCGAGGTGGTCGGCTGCTTCGAGGAGGTGCTGAACGCGGGACTGAGATGTTTCGACTTTTTTTGCGACAACTTTTTGGTCTGTCACTTCGGCGTGATGATCGGCCAGAAGAGTTGCGCCGGAGAGGGCGAGTACGGTGATGAGATTTCGGATCGGTTTCATATAGGTAACTTTTCTACGGGGAAGAGGATACTGTAAGTGCCCAAAAAAGCCACAAATTTCATGGAAAAGCAGGTGTTTGTAGGCTGTTTTTTCCGAGGAGGTGTGTGGCGTATTGTCGGACTTCGGGGTAGAAGGATTGAAAGTTCTGTTCAAAGCCTTGATAGTGAAGCTGTAGGTCTTCGATTCCTTCTTTGAGGGGGGAGAGTTTGGGGGAGCGTTGGGAGATTCGGGATAGGGTTGCGGCGAGTCCTTCGGTGGTTCCATAGGCGAGGAGCCAGTTTTCGGATTGGAGGCGGGGGACTAGGGGGCCAAAATTTGAGCCTAACCAGTTGGGATGTTGCTCAAAGAGTTGGTAGATCTCGGCGATGAATTCGGGGACGGTTTTGGGGTGGAATTGTTGCCAATGTTTGCTGAGGAAGTGGTCAAAGAAGATGTCGACGATGATTCCGGCGAAGCGTCGACGGTGAGGTGCGAGAAGAGCTTTGCTGGCATGGAAGGCTGTGTGATCATCGGTGAAGCGGTCGATGTGCCGGTGCATGATGATTCCATCCACAACTGCTGAAGGGAGGCGTTGTCGAATGCTTTCGGGGGTGCCTTTTTCGAAGTCGCCTAGGATGTTCCCGATGCGAGAGGCGTCTTGAGGGCCGGCGAGGGCGAGGTGGGCAAGGAAGTTCATTTTTTGACGAGAAGGAGAAGACGAAACGCGATACAGTTGGCCTCTGAAAACATGATGGTCTGGCTGAATGGTGAATGGAAGGAGGAAGGCGAAGCTACTGTGGCAGTGAGCGATGAGGCGTTTTTACGTGGGGAGGGAGTTTTTGAGACGATGTTGGCTCTCAATGGCGAGGTCTTTGAGCTGGCTAGGCATTGGTCTCGTTTTGAATTGGGATGTGAGAGGTTTGCTTTCGAGCTTTTAGATTTATCGCAAGCGATGCCTCTTTTGGCGGAGCTGTTAGAGCGCAATTGTTTTGAGGCAGGTGCGAGGGTGCGGGTGCGGGCTACTCGGAGTAGAGAGAATTTATTGTTTTCGGCTAAGGTGAGCGATCCTACTCCCGAGGACTTGATTCTTTTGAAGACTCCTTATCGACGAAATGAGCAGGGAGCATTAGCGGGTTTGAAGGCGATTTCTTATGGTGAAAATTCGGTCGCGCTAGCGGAAGGAAGGCTCAAAGGTGCTCATGAAGTGCTTTTTGCGAACACGAGGGGTCACTGGTGTGAGGGGGCTTGGAGTAATGTTTTTGCGGTGGAGGAGGGAAGGTTGCTGACTCCTCCTTTGAGGAGTGGATGTTTGCCGGGGGTGACTCGGGAGGTGGTGTTGGAGTTAGGGGGGGATTTGGGTCTGGAGGTTGGAGAGGAAGAACGGCCGATGGAGGGTTTGACTGAGGTGGATGAGCTTTTTCTGACGAGTAGTGTGATGGGGATTGGGGCGGTTACTCGATTTGAGGAGAGAGTTTTGGAGCGAGGGAGGGTGACCGAAGAGTTGTCACGGCGCTTGCGAGCTCGCGAAGAGGGAGGTGCTCTCTGATTGCTCGAGGGTGATGATGGGGTGGTTACTTGGTGGCCATCGCTTTGTAGTATTTACGATAGGCTGTGGGGGACATGTGCATCACTGAGTTAAAGGCACGGGTGAAAGACGCATGTTCACTGTAGCCCAATGATTCTGAAATTTCGCTAATGGACATTGGGGTGGAGAGGAGTCTTTCGCAGGCGGCGGAGACTTTGGAGTGCAGGATGAAGCGTTTGGGAGAGGTGCCGAGGTGAGAGCGGAAGCGTCTTTCTAAGGTTGAGACTGACATGCCGGCTAATTTTGCTAATTCTTCGACGGTGAGGGGTTCGGTGACGTTTTGGTGAACGTAATCGACGAGTTTGGAAATAGCTCGATAGGGTGCTGGAAGGGGTTGGCCTTCGTGTTGGTTGAGCCTGCGAGAGACTCCGGCGGTTCCGATGAGTTCTCCTTCTTTTCCGTAAAGGGGAATTTTGGAAGTGAGTCGCCACTCCACTCCTCCTGCTCGACGAGTGACCAGTTCCATCTTGTTATGCATGGGTTCGCCGGAGGTCGTTACTCTGATGTCGTCTTGGCGATAGACGTTTGCGAGTTCGTCTGCGTTGAGGTCGGCATCGGTCTTGCCCACAAACCAATCTGGTGAGTTTCCCCAGAGTTCTCCGTATGCTTGATTGACGAAAAGTAGCTTGTGAGAATGATCTTTGATCCAAAAAATTACGTCTGGAAGAGCTTGAAAAAGGCCGAGTGCAATTTGACCGGGTTGCATCTCTTTGACGAAATCGGAGAAGGCGCTCCAGTGCTGTAATTCTTTCTGTAGAGTTTCAGAGCTCATGAAATTTAAGTAACGGTGTTTTTTTTGAGAGTGTTTTATCTAATTAGAGAAGCTGATGATGAAAAGTAACAATTGTTCAGTTGCTGATTTTCGCAAAGTAAATGCCGTGTTTTCCCGTGGTCGAGTATCTTTAACTTCGCTAGTTTTATTTTTGTTGCCTGTTGTTGAGGTGACGAAAAAAAACAAATCGCGCAAATGTCCGAGTATTTCCCAGGTGTTCCAAAGGTGGCCTATGAAGGTCCTAATACAGATAATCCTTTCGCTTTCCGTCATTATAATCCCGATGAAGTCGTAGGCGGTAAGTCAATGCGTGATCACTTGAAGTTCGCAGCGGCTTACTGGCATGTTATGCGCAATGATCTTTCTGATCCTTTTGGAGCTGGGACCGCGTTGATGCCTTGGGATGATGGTTCTGATTCTTTAGATAACGCTCTTGCTCGGGTGCCTGTCTTTTTCGAGTTTCTTGAGAAGACTGGAATTGATTTATATTGTTTCCACGACCGAGATGTTTCGCCGGAAGGCTCGAGTCTTTCGCAAACTCACGAGTATTTTGATACGGTTGTTGCTGAGCTGGAAAAGCATCAAAAAGCTTCTGGGAAGACTTTGCTTTGGGGAACGGCCTGTCTTTTTGCTCATCCTCGTTATGCACAGGGGGCTTCTACCTCTCCGAAGGCCGATGTTTTTGCCTATGCGGCTAGTCAGGTGAAGCATGCGCTTGAAGCTACTCATCGCTTGGGAGGAACGGGTTATGTCTTTTGGGGAGGGCGGGAAGGTTATGGTTCTCTGATCAATACTGATATGAAGCGTGAGGTGGATCATTTGGGTCGTTTCCTGCACATGGCAGTTGATCATGCAAAGAAGATTGGCTTTGAGGGGCAGTTCTTTATCGAGCCTAAGCCTCGTGAACCTTCTACTCATCAGTATGATTCTGATTCGGCCGCCTGTTTAAATTTCCTCCGTGAATACGATTTGTTAGATCACTTCCAACTGAATATTGAAACCAATCACGCTACTTTGGCGGGCCATACGATGGAGCATGAGCTTCAGGTTGCAGCCAACGCGGGCGCTTTGGGCTCAATTGATGCGAATCGGGGAGATGAGCTCCTTGGGTGGGATACGGATCAGTTTCCGACAGATTACTATCTTGCGACTAAGATTATGGTCGAAGTTCTCAAGATGGGTGGTTTCACTAAGGGGGGACTTAATTTTGATGCTAAGCGTCGTCGAGAAAGTCACGAGCCTGAAGATCTC
>CAZUEC010000222.1:0-4364 GCA_964618865.1 uncultured Roseibacillus sp.
CCTTTACGGTGGCAGACGAATTTTCAACCTTGGTAGCTATGAGTTCTTCCGCAGGCTTGTCACCCAAAACCGAAAAGGAAAACCACATCACAATAGCTCCTCCTAAAATCAAAGCCGCACCCCAAATCAAATCTGTCCAAGCACAAGCTTTCAATCCCCCCACAAAAACGTAAATCGCTGCCAAAATCGCGATCATCCAACACATCGCAGTCAAGTTACTGATAAAGGGGACATCATTGTAATATTCAGAAACAAACTTTGCTCCGGAAAATATCACTGAAGAAGTCGCAACGAGAACCAAGGTGATAATTGCGGGTATCGCCATCGCAAGACGGGCAACGCCATCGAAGCGATACTGAAGAAATTCAGGTATAGTATATAATCCAGTCTTTAGGAATCGAGGTAGAAAGAAAAAAGCGACCCCAACCAAAGTAATTGCTGCCATCCACTCATAAGAGGCAATAGCCATCCCTAGCCAGTTGGCAGCTGAGCCTGACATCCCAACGAATTGCTCAGTCGAAATATTGGCCGCAATCAAAGAAAAACCAACGAGCCACCATGTCAGACCGCGTCCAGCCAAGAAGTAATCCGAAGCTTCACCACCTCCCCCCGATTTCTGTTCGTCTTTTTTTGCTTTCCAAATACCCAGCGCGATCACGCCGATAACGGCACCTATGAATAAAACAATTTCGAGAGCTTGCATGAATGATATTTTTTACTTCGTCACAAACAGATTTGTTTCAAAGGTTTGGCAGGCTAACAGTCACTTGCTGGAGTTGGAAAGCGAGAAATTTAACCACATTCTCCTGAACTGTGACACATCGCATCATTGTGGTCGGAAAACCGGCTCTTTCCTTTGCTAAAACTGGTATTGAGGAATACCTCCAACGGCTCAAAAGACATGGGAACTACTCTCTCAAAGTACTCAAGGATGGCCCACCCGATACCGTCTCGAAGAGACTTATTGAAGAATCCAAAGGCAGCTTCCGCATCGTACTCGATGAACGAGGACAAAAACCAACCACCCGCCAGCTCTCCAAGAAGATGACGGAGTGGATAGAGCGACCCGATATCAAGGAGATCACCTACCTCATTGGGCACTCCGATGGTCATATCCCTGCAACCCGCGACGCTGCTGACTACCTGCTATCCCTCTCACCCTTAGTGCTTCAGCACGAACTAGCCACGCTCATGCTTGCCGAGCAACTCTACCGCCTAGCCACCATTCGTGCAGGAACTCCTTATCACCGCGATTAAGACCACTGATCACTGGGCTGCACCATCAAGTACGTTACTTAATCCTCAAGCTGCCCCAAATCCTGCTTCATGCGCCTCCGATCGGCGCGATGCACGATCTGCCGTTTTTGCTTCGGAGTGAGCTCCTCTTCTTTCATCTGCTTCCAGCTTCGGCCTGAGTTCCCGGCCATGATACAGCCTAGGGGGCGAATCTCAGCCACTACCTTCGCGAGACCAAAGTGCTCAATCTGTGCTCTCACCTGCTTCGCATTTTTGTACCCCACAGGCGATTCACTCAGATCAGGTTGCCCACAAAACCACCTCACATCGAGACCCTGGGTATGGTGCTCCAAGACATTCTTTCGCGTCGCAGCATCGGGATAACGTCGCATCAACTTGGTCCGCGAGACGTTTCGACCCGCTCCATGAGGAGCAAAGGAGAGAAACTCCTTATTATCGCTACCCAATACCATCAAAATTGGTTCTGCCATATTCAGAGGAATCAAGCCCAAGAGCGGACGCCCACCCTTATCCTTCCAAGCCGGTGTCGCACCTTTGCCATGCATGAACAAATCTCCCCTCTTCCAGACAAAATTATGCTCATTACCAAAAGCGGCCACCTTTTCTGCCCCAATACGATCTAAGAAACGCGCATGAATCGCTTCGTGATTGGCCTTCGTCCAACGCCCCACATATTGTAAAGCCTCCCAATAATGCCGTCCCTCATCCGAGTTAGCATCCATCCAAGCACCCGCCTGCGGAATATGTTGACCCGCCTTCTCAGTCTGCTTCAAGGCCACCCCTTGACCCCTCTTATAAAGGTGTGCACCTAAACTTCGTGAACCATGGTGAGTCACCAGAACTCGCAGCTTTCGTGACTTCGACTGAATCCGATTCGACTCTTTTCCACTCTGACCTAGTTCATTGGCCAATTGCTGATAACCCGCCTTTCGCAATTCATCTAACAAATCCTCATCCATCGTCACCTCTCCTAAAAAGGAAAAATGATTCCCGTCCCCTTGGTCCGCAATATGAATCACGCCCCGCTCTCGTAGGCCGGACAAAAAGGGATTATCCCAGACCTCTTCATCCAAGACAGGGTGAGACACAAGATCATCGTAATGACGCCCACCAGGCCCAAAACGAGTCGCGGTCATCAGGCTATCTATCTCCTTAGCAACACTACTTCGTTCCTCGTAGAAAGTCGCAAACATCGAGCAGCAAATATCTGCCGAATGAGCACTCGGAATAATCGCATTCTCCACCGCAATCACTCCTCCCACAGGAATCACCGCTGGCTGCGGCCCTGTTGGGCAAGCATCCGGCATCACCGCGCCCTTCTGAATCACAGGCACCTTCAAAAGCTCCTGCATCTTTGCACGCACCTTCGCAACGTTCTCTTTCTCCTCCTTCGTCTCTCCAATAATGGCTTCCGCCAAAGGGGCAGGCTTCTCGCGCATCTTCACCTTGGGCTCCGGGGCACCAAAGTCACGGCTCAGTAGCTTATACAAATATTTGAGATCACAAATCCCTCGCTCCTCGTATTCACGAACTTTCTCCATCATCTCCGCCAGCTGCGGTCCCTTAGGCCATCCAGCCTCGATCAAATCTTTCTTCTTCAACGCTTTCATATCTTATCAAAAATGAGGGCTTCGAGACAGCGTCTCGAAGCCCTAGTTGTTATTTTTCTTTCACCGCAGTCAGCAGCGAATCCAGCGAGCCAAGAATGAGATGATTATTGTAACCTTCTCCCATCTTAGACACTGCCTCGAGAGTCCGCAGCTGCATCAAAGCAGGGTTCTTGTCGAACACACGGGCTCCATTCGCCATTACACGCAAGGCTGCAGCTTCGCCTCGAGCCTTTTCCAGTCCGGCCAACGCTTCCTGTTTCGCAATCAAGCTGGCCTGATAAGCCCGCTTAAGATCACCATTCAGCATCAAGTCACGGGCGACCACAGTTTCAACTTCAATTCCGACCTGCTTTCCAACTGGAGCAACTAACTCCTTAAGCTGAGGGCCTAGATCAGCCTGTTTTTCCAGAACAACCTCCAAACCAAGAACTCCAATGACATCACGAAGAGCCATCTGAGTAGCGGCATGAAGAGTCGCTTCTGGATTCTGAGATTCCGTGAGGTAGCGCTGGCCATCAGTGATACGAAAGCGAACCACTCCACTCACCTTTATCCCTGCACGATCAACAGTCAGGAATTCTTGTCCAGAGACAGTCAATTCCTGCCAACGACGATCCAAACGAGTGACGGTATGTCCATGCCCCCAGAGAATTGTAACTCCGGTTTCTAACAAGCTCTGAAATACTCCATTTTTAAAATGAAGAACGAGTTCATGTTGCTCCACGATCAACCGAGTGCGCAAAGAGCGAATCCATGACCACGACATCGCAAGTGCAAAGACAAGCACTCCTAATCCAAGATAATATAATACATTCATTTTCGTTTTTTATTTTGCTCAAAAAAGAGAATCCACCTACCGCCCCGCCATTGTTCAGCGGGAAGCACAACATCTGTGACTCGGCAAAATGCGGAGAACACGAGTGGTTGCGTTCACAAAGCCATCCTCTGGTTGCCTCGCATTTCTGCAGAGCTGGGACGGAAAGGGACTTTTTATTCAGACAGGACTCGAACCTGTGACAGACGAATTATGAGTTCGTTGCTCTACCATTGAGCTACTTTCGTAGTGCAGCCTCACCTTGCCGATATGCGGAACTCGTTCGGGTAAAACCCTTCGGAGCCGCTGACAAATCGATGCAAGCCGAAATAATTTCTATCTAATGACTTTTTCCCAAGAAGATATCCCATTCAGGGATTTCATACTTATTTTCCAGTAAATTGGTAACGGGGACAGTCTCGGGCCGAAAGGGCTTTCTCTGAAGGCGAAGGCCTGCCTCCTTAGGAGTTCGATCAGCCTTACGGTTGTTCACCTGACGGTCGGAGAGGACGCAATTCTCCCAAGAAGTTTCACCTCCGCGAGAACTAGGAATCACGTGGTCAATATTTCCTTCGCCTGGCTTAAGAAGCCGTCCAGTGTATTGACACTGTCCTCCATCCCGCAACCAAAGACCCCGTAGCGAAAAACTAGGACGCTTGAGCGGAACACGATCGAAATTGCTC
>CAZUEC010000223.1:0-4359 GCA_964618865.1 uncultured Roseibacillus sp.
TGGTCTAACTCCACAATCACTCTCAAATTTACTCCCCCTAAAACTCTCAACAGAGAGTCAAAAAAATCACCCACCCCAATCACGGCGTCGGCTCCTCAATTCTCAGCTCAGCTACGATAACACCTTCTAACAAATGACTTTGGATAATCTTTTCCAAATTCTCTGGAGTCGCTCGCCGATACCAAACCCCCTCAGGATACACCACCGCAATTGGTCCATTCTCACAAACCCGCAGACAATCCGCCTTCGAACGGTGGACCTTCAACTTAGGCTCCCCCAAACTCAACTCCGCAAGACGACGCTTCAAAAACGCCCAAGAAGCCTCCCCCTCAACAGGCTCACAACACTTTGCCTTCGTTGGCAAAGCACATAAAAAAAGATGTCTTTCTGCTTTTTGCATCAATCCCACTCGTCAGTTTTACTAATTAACTTCTCACGCCTTTCCCGAACAAGTCGCACAACCAAAGAAGTCCAACCAGTCTGATGCGAAGCCCCCAAACCCTCGCCTGTTTCCCCGTGAAAATACTCGTGAAAGAGTAACAAATCCTTCCAGTCATCCTCCTCAGCATAACGCTTATTACCCCCAAAGCATGGTCGATAACCATTCTCATCAGGCACAAAGAGCGCAATAAGCCGATCACAAAGATTGATCGCCACCTCTCGTAAATTCATCTCAACCCCCGAGCCAGTAGGAAATTCAACCTGCAAAGTATCTCCATAAAAATAATGATAACGCTCTAAAGCTTCGATAATGATGAAATTCGTTGGAAACCAAATCGGACCCCGCCAATTTGAATTTCCCCCAAACATCCCCGTATCCGACTCCCCCGGAACATACCTCACTTCATTCCTTTGCTTACCATGCTGAAAAACAAAAGGCTCCTCACCATGAGCTTTACTCAAAGACCGAATCCCAAAATCCGACAAAAATTCGTCCGAATCTAACAACCGCTGCAAAGTCTTCACCAAACGATCCTTCGGAGGAATCGCCAATAATACTCGACCCGGATGCTTTTCCTCACTCTCCGCCCGTCGAATATCAATATACTCAAAAACCTCAGGACGATTTGCCAAAAACCAATCCATTCTCTTCCGAAAACCCGGCAAAGCCTCCAAAGTTTCCTGCTTCAAAACCGTCACCCCAATCATCGGCAACAAGCCCACCAAAGAACGAATCTTAAGAGGAACAAGCTGAACGCCATTCACCTTCAAATTATCGTAATAGAATCCATCTTCATCATCCCATAATCCGTTGCCATCAAGAGAGTTCATCGCATCCGCAATACTCACAAAATGCTCCAGGAATTTAGAAGCAATATCCTCATAAGGAGGACGCGTAGGCGCGAGCTCCAAAGCCATCGCGAGCATCGTCAAACAATAAAACCCCATCCAAGCCGTCCCATCAGCTTGATGCAAAACCGACCCACTAGGCAAAGAATGAGATCGATCAAAAACCCCAATATTATCCAAACCCAAAAAACCACCCCCAAAAACATGATTTCCTTCCACATCCTTACGATTCACCCACCAAGTGAAATTAATCAATAGCTTCTGAAAAGCCCGTTCCAAGAAATCAAGATCGCGTTGACCCTTTTCATCCGCAATCTTATACACCCGCCAAACTGCCCACGCATGAACGGGAGGATTCACATCCGAAAAATTCCACTCATACGCCGGCAATTGCCCATTGGGATGCATATACCATTCTCTAAGCAACAAAAGCAGCTGATGCTTCGTAAAAGACGGATCCACTTTCGCAAAAGGAATCATATGAAAAGCCGTATCCCAGGCCGCAAACCACGGATACTCCCACTTATCCGGCATCGACAAAATATCTCTTGCAAAAAAATGATGCCAATCAGAATTCCGACCCTTGATTCTCTCTTGCGGTGGCGCCGGACCATCCCGATCCCCTCGCAACCAATCATCGATCACATAATAGAAAAATTGCTTAGTCCATAACAAACCAGCATACCCTTGCCGGCAAATCAGACGCTCCGCCTCTGAAAGACAACAAGTATTCACTAAATCATAAAATTGATCCGCCTCCAAAAGACGCTGCGCAACCGTCTCCTCAAAATCCTCTAAGCCCTGAACACCATTATCTTCCTCCACAGAATGGAGCCGACAACGCACCACCACCGTCTCTCCCGCAGGAACAGTCAAAACAAAATGACAAGCCGCCTTCGTCCCCCGACCCTCAGGATTTACTGCCGCTTCCTCCCCTTCACATAGATAACGATGGAAAGCATCCTTCACATAAGGACTCGGCCCTTTAATGTTAAAAATCTTTGGGTAATTCGTCTCGTTCTCCGTAAAAAGCCAATTCCCCTCCTCCCCATTTCCACCCCTACAGTCCGCATAAAATCGGAAATCCCCCAAAATATCGTGATAAGCCGTGAGACCCTCCTCCTCCCGCACAATCACCGGCTTCGTCCGAGGTTCCTCATATTTATTGCCCCACTTCCAAGTATTCCGAAACCAGAGCTGCGGTAACACATGCAGTGTCGATTCCTCCGGACCATGATTAGTGATACTCATCTTCCACAGAATATCTTCCGGAGAACGCTTCGCCACTTCCTGCACCACATCAAAGTAACGGCCCTCCTCAAAAACACCCGTATCCTCCAACTCAAACTCTCTCTCCTGCCGACCCCGCGCATGATTCCCCTCTCGAAGTTTGTTATACGGAAAGCAAGCCTGCGGATACTTATAAAGCGCTTTGGTATAAGAATGCGTCGGAGTCGAATCGAGGTAATAATAACACTCCTTCACATCTTCCCCATGATTCCCCTCCGGACCCGTTAAACCAAAAAGACGCTCCTTCAGAATCGTATCCTGCCCATTCCAAAGAGCAGGAGCAAAACAAAGCCGACACTGCCGATCACTCCACCCCTGCAAGCCATCTTCCCCCCAACGGTAAGCCCGACTACGAGCATGATCATGAGGAAAAGCCTCCCAACTATTCCCATCCGCAGAATAATCCTCTCGCACCGTACCCCATTGACGCTCACTCAAATAAGGGCCCCAACGAAGCCAATTCTTTCGACGGGCCACATCCTCTGCAAGTCGCTGTTTCTCAATATCCATTCTCTTACCAAGCCGCCAATAGCATGAAGCCCCCAAACTAGCGAGAGCGAACCCAGTCCACCTATTCATCCCCACCCACTGCATTGACAGCACCAAAGGGCTATGAGATCATAATCAACCATGGCGGCCAAAGAACAACGAACCACGACCCTAGTCGGGTTCTTTATCTTTACCGGTCTCGCCGTCCTCACCTGGCTCATCTTACAATTTGGACGCTTTCAGAATTCTTACCACGAAATCTATCAAATCCAAGTTCGCTTCCAAGATGCCACCGGCTTGATCGAAGGAACCCCCGTCAAACTAGCCGGAGTACGCATCGGAGCAGTTTCTGGTAAACCCGTTCTAGAATCCATCACCCCACCCCAAGTACTCGTCCCCTTAGCCATCGACGCCAGTCGTATCATCCCAGTAGACGCCATCTTTCAGATACAAAGCGCCACCGTCCTAGGTGACAAACTCATCGTCGTCTCCATTCCCCAAAACCCCTCCTCCACTCAAATCACAGAAAACACCATCCTCAGCGGAGCAGGAGCAAGCGGCCTCGAAGCCATTCAAGACGACGCCCTCGCCATCGCCGGTGATGTCCGCATCCTCATGGAAAACGCCCACACCAGCCTCCAAAAATTTGATGGCGCCCTCGACCAAATCCACACCGCCACCCATCAGCTCAACCAAACCATCGCCCAAATTAACTCCGACATTCTCTCCGAGAGAAACATAACCGCCATCAGCAACACCCTCTCCAACGTCGAAAGCACATCTCACGAAACGCGTCGTGCCGCCATCCACCTCAAACCCCTCATGACCGACGCCCGCAAAGCCATCAAACAAGTCACCGCACTCGCCCAAAAAGCAGAAGGCACCTTCGACGAAATTGATCGCCAACTCGTTCACATCGAACCCGCCATCGAAGAAGTCCCCGCCACCATGCGCTCCCTACGCCGAGCCGCCGACAAAGCCGAAGGAGCAGTCGGCGAAGCCGAAAAAACCCTCGCCAAAGCAGGCCAAACCCTCGACACCATCAACAGCAGCGACGGCCTCGTCGGCGCCCTCACCAACGACGAAGAAGTCAGCACCGACACCAAAACCTTCCTCAAAAATCTCCGCCGTCACGGAATCCTAGGATACAAAGACGAAGAAACACCCAAAGACGACCCCCGAGAACGTTACCGAGGAAGAAGACGCTAGACCACTTTCCACATAAGATAAGATCGCCGAAACCACTGAGGTGAATCTTTTCAAAAACAAAACCTAGACCGTTTTCCAAAA
>CAZUEC010000224.1:0-4310 GCA_964618865.1 uncultured Roseibacillus sp.
ATGTGGGAAGCTGGATTTAACGGCGATTGTTTCGATTTTGTGGATAGACCTGGGGTTATGGTCGAGGAAGGTGCTACGGCCGTTAGACCATTTTTCAAAAGTCTATTCGTCTATCGAGTTTTTTTAAAGGTTTGAAAGTCAGCTTTCTACGAAAGGAAATCGTCAAATTCCGGAGAGAATTTCTCGATGGCAGCGTTGCTCGGCGGTCATTGGTCCCGACCAACTCCCTTCTCGCGCCTTGCCCTCAAGAAATTCTCTCTCGGCGATAAACGAACGAACTTTTGGAAAACGGTCTAGCAATCTGATTTTCAAGCAGTTTTCTTAGGCTAGCGAATGGAAGAGTTTCGTTGAGGTGAAGTGTTCTTGAGGAGAAGTTGTCAGTATAATTAGAATCTGACTTTGATTAGCCTTGACGAGAGTTGCGAAGGGAAGGCGTGATGGCGGGGATGATTTTGGGACGAACTATGACCCTGGGGGGTGGCTTTCTAAAGATGACTTTGGTAGTGGCTTTGATTGTATCCACACTCGCCTTTATTCCAAATGCGAAGGCACAAGATTTTTTGAACTCTCCAGACCTCACTGTGACTGAAGTCGAGTTTCGCTACAATGGGCAGAAGGCGGTTGCGGAGTCACGTTTACGTGGTTTTACCACGACGAAGGCTGGGCAGAAATTTGATGCCGGAGTGGTCGATGAGGATGTGAAGCGACTTTATGAGAGTGGCTTGGTGAAGGATGTTCAGGTTTTGGGAGACGAGGTAGATGGTGGAGTGAAGGTGATTTTTGAGGTGACTACGCAAGGGGTCTTCAACACGATTGGTTTTGAGGGCAATACTGTTTTCTCTGAAAAGAAACTTGCGAAGGAAGTGAAGTTAAATTCGGGAGAACTCCTGAGTGATGCGAGGATTCTTGCTGCGCGGAAGAATATTCAGGAGTATTATCGGGGCTTTGGGTATCCTGATGTTTCGGTGACTCATCGCTTGCAGGATGAAGGTGAGGGGCTTACCGCTCTCATTTTCATCGTTGATGAAGGTGGCAAGAGTGAGGTGAGGAAAATACGTTTTGAAGGCAATGAAGGCTTCGCGGATGTAGAGTTACGTCGAGAGATGGAAACCAAACAGAAGGGGATTTTCTCCTTTATTACTAAGTCTGGTCGCATCGATAACCAGGAGTTGCAGCAGGATTTGGAGAGGTTGCGTGAGTTCTATCAGAATAATGGTTATCTCAGGGCTGAGGTGCTTGAAGCGGAGCGAGTTCCGGTTGCAAATGGACGTGTTGATTTGGTGATTCAGATAGAAGAGCGAGGGAAGTATACGGTGAATGAGATTCAGTTTGGACCGATGACTGTTTTTGTGCCCGAAGAATTGCATCCTGCTTTGAGTCTTGTTGAGGGGGCTCCTTATTCGGCCAAGAAGGTGAATGATGATCGCCGTGCGATACGAAGCTACTATGGTTCTCGTGGTTATGCTGATGCTTCAATTTCTGTGGAAGTAAAGGATGCAGGTCCTGGGTTAATTAATCTGATTTATCGAGTGAAAGAGGGTGGCTTGGTGAAGGTTGGTCGTGTCAATATTACAAATAATACGAAAACGAAAGATCGAGTGATCCGGCAGGAGCTTCCGATGAAGCCGGGGGAGAATTTTTCTTCGGTAGAAGTGGAAAGTACGCAGAGACGTCTTGAGAACCTTCGTTACTTCGATGGTGTGCAGGTGACCAGCGATACTAGCTCACGCAATGGTTATCGGGATCTCAATATTTCGGTTCAAGAAGGGAAGACTGGAGAAGTGAATTTTGGTGCTGGCTTTAGCTCTATTGATAACATTGTGGGTTTCATTAACTTGGAGCAGCGAAATTTTGATATTCGGAACCCATGGAACTTTACCGGGGGAGGGCAACGTTTCTCTGCTCAAATCCGGGTGGGTTCGGAGCGACAGGATTTTAAAGTGTCTTTGATTGAGCCTTGGTTCTTAGGACGCCGTCTTTCTCTGGGTGGTGAGCTTTACTTCCAAAACCGCTTTTTCTTGAGTCCGGAATATGATCAACAAGATTTCGGGGGGGCGATTTTCTTAAGAAAGGCAGTTGGGCGTCGAGCCTATGTTCGAGGAGAGTTTCGCTTGGAGCAGATCGAAATCGATGTGGATAGTGATAGTTCGCAGGCTTTCTTAGATGAAGAGGGTGAGTTTGTGAGAAGTGCCCTTGGCTTCGAGTATGTTTATGATAGTCGGGATAATATTGTCATGCCACGAAAGGGTCACAAGGTTTCGGCTGGAGTGACGTTGGGAGTTGGTGGAGATGTGGAGACTTACAAGCTGGAACTTGAAGGTGCCAAGCATTGGTCGTTACCACTTGATATCATCTTTAATTTAAGTGGTTCGATTGCAACGGTTGATTCCTATAGCAATGGTGAAGTGCCTATTTTTGACCGTCTTTTCATTGGTGGTCAGCGGGATTTACGCGGATTTGAATTCCGAGATATTGGTCAGCGGGATTCGGTGGGACCGAATGCGACTCAGGAGGCTTTGGGGGGGCAGTCTTTAGGCTTTGCGACTGCAGAATTTACGTTCCCTATCTTTGAACGAGTCCGAGGGGCTGCCTTTGTTGATGCTGGATTTGTTAATGAGGATGCTTGGGATTTCTCTATCTCCGACCTTTACGCGGATGCTGGTCTTGGTCTTCGCTTGAATATTCCAGGGGTTGGTCCTCTCGCTTTGGATTTTGCGGTCCCAATCTTAACACCTGATGACGATGAAGAGGCGGACCAGGGGGGGCAGTTTAATTTCTATATCAACTACCAGTTGTAGTCGGCGATTTTTTACGCTGAAAATGGAACTCAGTCTTTGCTTGATTGGATTCTCTTTGTTTTCCAAGGTGAGGTTCCCCCATTTGAAACTGGGATGCTTTACCTAAGCGAATCCAAGTTTTTCACCTGAAGTATGAAATTGGCAGAACTTCTTAACGAAAAGCGGGTTTTTCTCGATTTACAGTCCCGAAGTTGTGGGGAGGTTATGGAGGAGTTAGTCGGTTATTTATCGAGTGAGGGTGTTCTTCTTAATGGAATGAGGGAGCGAGCGCTGCAAGCTCTGCAGGGTCGGGAAGATGAGATCAGTACCGGAGTGGGATGTGGAGTCGCTATTCCACATGCCTATCTTGAGGGGATTCTGGAACCGATTGCTATTTTTGGACGTTCAGTGGAGGGGGTTGAGTTTGCTTCTTGTGACAATGCTCCTGTGCATTTTGTGGTGATGTTATTGATCCCTGAAGATAAGCGAGGTCAGCATTTATTGACACTTGCGGATATCGGAAAGCGTTTTCTGAGTTGTGAAGTTCGGCAAACACTAGCGAAGGCACTTGATGAAAAGTCAGTTTTAGAAATTCTGACGAGGTAGGGTGAAGTTCGGTTGATTTCCTAGGAGGGAAACGCTGATTTTTCTTGTGAGTCCGATATTTCTAGCCAGGAATCGGCGATGCCTAATGTTGGAGATGATGATTACAATCGTGCCTTGGATTTCTTGGAAGCAGGGAATCTATCAGGGGCAATCGAGGCGGTGGAATCGGCATTAATGTCGAATGCGCAGGATAGTGGATATTGGCAACTTTATGCGATGCTTCTTACGCAAGCCAGTCGTCCAGAAGATGCGGAAAAGGCAAAAGCGAAGGCGGTGGAGTTTGGGATGAACGAAGTGGATGCTCTCTTGATAAAGGCTGCTGAAGCGGCAGGAAACAAAAGTTGGAATATGGCGGTGACCGCTTGTGAGCAGGCGCTCGAATTAGAACCGGAAAGGGGGGAGGTTTGGGCGAGTTATGCCGCTAATTTACTTGAAGGAGGATACCGGAAAGATGCTTTAGAAGCTTCTGCGAAGGCGGTAGAGTTGATTACAGAGGAGGCGCAATTATGGTATCTGCGAGGAAGAATTCTTCGTTTGTCGGAGCAGTTTTCGGATGCCGAGATGGCGTTTCAAAAAGCAGTAGAGCTCGAACCCACGCTAGCCCTTGCTTGGTATGAAAAGGGTATTGTTCACCATCAACAGCAGGAGGTTTCTGAGGCAAAAGCGGCTTTTCTTAAGGCCAAGGAATTACAGTGTGACGATCCTGGAATTGAGGAGGCTCTTCGCATTGTTTCTGAAATGGAAGAGTGAGGGGTTTGCGTTTGCTTTTTTGCTCCGAGATAAAAAATAGGCTGAGCGTTTAGACCATTTTTCAAAAGTCTATTCGTCTATCGAGTTTTTTTAAGGCTTGAAAGTCAGCTTTCTACGAAAGGAATACCATTTCTTGAAACAAATAGGGCTTATTTGGTTTCTAAATAGCGTTTAGTT
>CAZUEC010000225.1:0-4297 GCA_964618865.1 uncultured Roseibacillus sp.
GGTTTAGGTTCAGGTGCCGCAAGGTGTGCAGGTTCGAGTCCTGTTCTCGGTATTTCTCATTATATAAATCCCCAAAAGTTATGGAAGAACTCAAACAAAAATTAAGTGAAGCTCTCAATCTCGATGAAGGAATGGCTCAAAAAGGAGTCGATACGGTCGTTGAGTTTCTGAAGGAGAAGCTTCCAGAAAGTATGCATGGCGTGCTCGATAATTTGGATAGCGGCGACATTGCAGGCAATGCGTTGAATGCAGCGAAGGGTCTTTTTGGAGGAGATTGATTTTTCTGTAACGTCTTATTTCGTCTGAGGTTGGTTGGTTCCAGTCTCAGACGTTCTTATTTTTAAGGCATGAAGTGGATCCCTGTGCTCCTCAGCGGCTGTTTGCTCACGTTAGTTTCGTGTTCTGGCGGACGAGGGATAGGTGCGATTTATCATCCGGATGTGGGGCCATTTGATAAAAATGGGGATTATGTGGAGGCTTTGGCGGATGCACCGGTCAGGAAGAATGTGTTTTCTCGCAGGCGGTCGAAGCCTGCTTCTAAAGTTACTGAGTTGGCGGAGGTTGGCCCACCAGCAGTATCGGCTGCTGCGGGGACGAGAGCTCCCAAGGTCAGCAGTTCTCCTTCCACGGGGCCTATTCTCATTGCTCGGTCTCCTAGACGAGAGTCGAATGCGGTGTCTCGAGCTGTTCCAACGCGGACGGTGGCTCCAAGAACGGTTTCAAAATCAAAGCCGAAATCAAAGTCGGTCGCGACGAAGCCAAAAAAGAGAGCTTCTCGTCATGTCGTCAGGCGTTCCGATACTCTTTATGGTTTGAGTCGTAAATATGGTGTGACTGTGAAGGCGATTCAACGCGCTAATGGCTTGCGGGGGACTAAAATTATTACTGGCAAGGCTCTGGTTATTCCTCGGTAACAAATTTGAGGTGAGGATGTGACGGTTCTTACTGTGAAAAGTTTCTGCGAGTGAGAAGCACTATTATGGCGATTGCGAGCAGTGGAAAAATGCCTGCAATGGTAGGAGAAAATCCTATTCCAATCGGGAGGTATCCGAACAAAATGGAGCAGCTAGCAACTAAGGTGGCATACGGCAATTGAGTTGCGACATGATCTGTGGTGGTGACATCGCAAGCGAGAGCGCTGACGATGGTGGTGTCGCTAAAGGGGCTGGCATGGTCTCCAAATACGGCTCCTCCGAAGACGGCGGCAATAATAGGGGGAAGGAGAGGAGCGCTTTCTGCTAGAATAAGGTTTTGTTCGGAATGAGTGGAGAGAAAGGTTCCAATGGCGAGGGGCATGAGTAGGGCCATTGTTCCCCAAGAAGTTCCGGTGGAGAAGGCAATGAGACATCCCAGGACAAATGTGTAGAGAGGGAGGTAGGTGATGGGAAAATTCTCTCCGAGAAGGCTGCTGAGATATTCTCCGGTTTTTAGTTCCGATAAGGTGGAGCCTAAGGTCCAAGCCATGATGAGGACAAGCAGGGCGGGTGCGACTGGTTTGATGCCGTTGGGGATGGCTGCAAAAGCTTCCTTTTTCTTTCTTGGAAAAAAGAAGATGGCTCCGGCGATTGAAATGAGGCCTGCGAGAAGGAGTGCATAGGGTCCGAGGTCGGTGGCGAAGGCGGCTTGAATATCTTTTCCTGAAGTGGGAAATAATTTTTTACCACCGAGGATCCAAAAAGAAAGGGGAACGGATAAAAGAAGGATTAGGATGGGACCAAAAGCGGTTCGTAATTGGATTTGTGAGTTGGGTTGATTGATTTGTTGAGATGTGGCGAGAGGGCTGGTCTTTCCCATTGGGGGTGGATTCCAATTATAACGAGCAGAGAGGAAAGCGAGAAGGAGTGAAGCGAGGCAATAGAAGTTCGTTGGAATGGATTGAAGGAAGAGAAGGTAAGCTGGAGTTTGAAAGAGCGAGCCTTCTAACTCGGTGGCAATGAGAGTGAGTTGAAAGACAGACCAGGTGGAGAGAAAAGCTACGCAAGCGACTGCTGAAGAGGTGGTATCGACGAGGTAGGCGAGTTTTTCGCGAGAAACTTGAACTTGGTCGGCAAGGGTGCGACCTACTCTACCTAACATGAGGGCGTTAGCGAGGCCGTCGAAAAAGCAGAGTAGTCCTAACCCGACAATGGCGACTTGTAACCGTGAGGCAGAGGAGGTTTTCCCTCTTTGTGACCATGAATGTAGTAGGTGAGTCAAAGCTCCCGAACGTTCGATGATCGCAGCGAAGGCAGCTAAAAGGAGGGTGAAGAGAAGGGCCGACCAGTGCCAAGAGCTCGTCAGCGCAGGCAGTAAATGTTCGCTTACCCAGTGGTAAGGGGCGAGAAAGGTTTGTTTTTTTTCTAGCAAAAAAACTCCGATCAGGCTGCCTGTGAATAGGCTCCAGCCTGCTGAGCGAGTGAGTGAGAGAAAAGCCAGTGCGGCGAGAGGTGGGAGGAGGGGGAGTGGGGAGTCTGCGACTAGCATCAAAATGGCGATGATTCCCACAATGATGGTAAATAGAATTATCGAACCGCGGCTTAGCGTCATGTGAGGGTATTCTCGTTTTGAAATCTTTGAGTGGCAAGCAGGTCGTCAGGGGATTTTTCGCGGTTTTTGTAAAAAAGCGACAAAATTAGGGGGTTTATGCGAAAAATACGACAGTATTTTGAATAGGAAAGGGTTGCGAGGTCGGTTCTAATTTCGCATTGCCCTTTTTCCTATGATTGACCCGCCCCCCGCTCGAAGCGAAGACGCGCCAACCAAAGCTTCCCCAAGCGCTGAAGTCGCTGGCTCTACGGCCTCACGTCGTCGTTTTATGACGACTGCGGGCATTGCTACTGGGAGTTTGGTTTTGGGCGTTGAGAACGCGGATGCTTTCTTCTTCTTTGGTGGGAAAGTTGATCTTGATCTGGATGGCTTGCCACGTGAGTGGGTGCAGAGGCAAGGTAAGGATTTGCATGGCTATGCTCGTCATATTGCTAAGCATCGTCTTGAAAAATTGACGGTCCAACAGGTGATCAAGGCTCATGCTCGGCAAAAGGGGGCTGTTTGGAATAATATTCCTCCACGGGAAATGTGGGATAATATGATCCCGACTTTAAAGACGGCGGACAAGCTTGCAATTGCGCTTGGGTCTGAGCTTAAGGAGGTTACTTCTGCGTATCGTTGTCCTGCATATAATGCGCGTTGTCCGGGAGCTAAGCCTCGATCCTACCATCAAAAAAATATGGCTTTGGATCTTATGTTCAATACTTCGCAATCTCGCGTGGCACGAGTTGCTCGTGAGTTGCGTGATAATGGGGCATTTAAAGGAGGAGTGGGACGCTACTCACTTTTCACCCATATTGATACACGGGGTCATAATGCCGATTGGTGATCCGATTGGTGATCTTTCTTTTTTGTCAATAAAGGGAGGAGGATTTGTCTCTGTCCATTTTGGGTGTTGAGCAGAAATCGATTTGTGAGCTGTTTCTTTGGTTTTTGGAGAGAGGCTCAATGGTGATACGACCATGGGTTGCTTTGTGTGGAGAAGTGTGGGAGTTTCTTTTCGTTCTGAGGAACGGAAATATGAAATCTTTATCAACATTCCTTGCCGGAGCTGCGTTGGCGGCTAGCGCTTTATTTTTGGTCTCTTGTGGTGGAGGTTCTACTGGTTCGACTTCGAATACTCCAGGGAGTGCTTTCTCGTACGATCCGAAGGTGACTCAGCCGAGTAATCCTTCGGCGGTGCGAGTTGCGATTAGTTTGAGTGCTCGGAAAATGTATGTGGTAGAAGGGGATAAGGTTTTATTAGCTAGTCCGGTCGGAGTGGGGAGAGCTTCTAGTCCGACTCCAAAAGGAACATTCCCAGTTACTCATAAGAAAAAGTTCCGTCGTCGTCAGGGGAATCCAGGAAGAGGTTATCCGATGACTTATTGGATGTCGTTTTACAGTCCGGCGTATGGAATGCACTGGGGTTTTGTGAAGCCTCAGCCTTGCACTGCAGGCTGTGTTCGGATGCCTTTGAATACTGCACGCAAAGCTTTTGATTTGGTGCAGGTGGGAACGAAAGTGAATGTGGCAAACAGTCAACCATGGGATGAGACTGTGGGAGCTAGTTTGCCTGTTTTGGATGATACTCCACTTCCTAATCCTCCGAATTCTTACATGCAAAGTGCTCAAGTCTTTGAAGATTCGGAGCAGGGTAAGTTCTGGAATTTCTAGGTTTTTAGAGTTTCGATTTTTTCAAGGAAGACGGGCTTGCAGGTCCGTCTTTTTTTGTGGTTTCTGGTGACGATTCAGAATGAGCAGGTTTTTTGATTTGATGCTTTCTGTTAGA
>CAZUEC010000226.1:0-4269 GCA_964618865.1 uncultured Roseibacillus sp.
GGTCTGGGGTCGGGGTGGGGACGATTTTTCCACCAGCTAGACCAGAGGTCGCGTAACCATTGATGGGAATCGGGTGGAGCGGAGTTGGGGAGGTCGGGGGTGAGAAAGCCGGCTAGTCCAAATAGATATCCGGTCCGATCTAAGGGAGTGAGGTTTCTCATTTTTGAGAGAGGGGCTCGCTGGGCGAGGAGAGTCATGGGGAGTTGGTTTTTGTGATAGCCTAATGTGGTGGCAAGTGCTTGCCAGAGTGCTTGCGCACGGCCATGGGTCTCGGTGACGCAGTGAAAGTGGTTGGCCTTGGAGAGGGAGCGTTGAAGAGCTGCCTTTTTGAGGAGGTCCTCTACGCGTGACATTTCCATCTTTGAAAAAGGAAAGTAGCAGCGTCCAAGGGTGACGGGGGCTTGGCTAAGAGGGGGAGGGAGTAGGGTTGTTAGACGATCCTGAGGAATCTGAACTTGGGGGATCTCACGATGATTTAAGGTTCGGATGAAGGTGGTTTGCGCGGCGCTTTTGACGCTGAGGTGGAGGATGACTTCTTCGAATTCGGGATTGGTGGCGTGGCGATGGGCTTCCCAGTCATTGGGATGGGTGTCGAGTTCGATCGGCCCTTTGTGAAGGACGTTGTCGATGGTGCATGCGCAATTGAGAAAATCAGGGCCAGGTCCGTGATTCCACTCTCCGAATTGTTGGATTTGGATGTTTTTACCATCAAGGCTCTTGAAGCTTCGGCCGAGATGGCCTGCGAAGAAGAGAGATTGCAGCTCGATTTCGCTTAAATTTAGAGAAGCAGAATCGTTCTCTTTTACGGAGCCTCGGACAAAAAGGGAGGCGAAATCGAGGTAGGATCGGGCCATCGATAAGAAATCCGAAAAAAGAGGAGTTTTCGCAAGAAAAAAGCATTCATTTGAACAGCTTTTTATGAGGTTCGTTGGTAAATCGTTGAAAAAAGGCTATAATTTTAAGATTGTGTAATAGAAAAAAGTTCATACTCTTCAGGTTGAGTTCAAAAGCCCTAATTTATTTTATGATTTCCCTATCTAGAATTTCACTGTTGGCAACTTCCCTCTTGTTGTCTGGACCTCTTGCTGCGCAAACCGTTTTTACCCAATCCGCAGGGTATGTGAAGATTGGTAACACTACTGCAGGGGAAAACGCTATTCCCGCCAATACGGATTACCGAATTTCAGTACCGTTCGATACCAAAAGAGAATTTGTAGGGACGGTAAGTTCGACTAGTGCAACGGAAATTACCGTTGATGGAAATCCTAGTTTTGCAACCGACCAGTGGTCGATTATTTCTGGTATTCCTTATCAAGCAAGAATTACTAATGGAGACGAGGAAGGTCTATGGGCTGTGGTTGTTTCCAATACGGCCGACACTTTGAGCGTGATTGTTGAAGTCGGAGATTTGACTAACGTGCAGCCTGGAGATGGGCTTGAGATATTACCTTGCTGGACTGTTGCAAGTCTCTTCGCGGACCAAGAGATTCCTCCTGGAACTCAAATTCTTTTGTTCAGTGGTAATCTTCCTGGGGAAAACATAAGTTCCGATACGATATTGGTGTGGAGCGGAACAAATTGGCTTTTCTTACTCGGAAGACCGGAGGATGCTCCAGATCTTATCGCTGACGATTTAGTGATTCACCCTGGGGAGTCTTTCATCTTAAGGACTCTAGCCAATCCAATTGCTAATTTGGCGCTCTTCGGAACAGTACCAAGCACTCGGCATCGAATTGTTGTTTCAAAGTTAGATGCGTCCTTGCCGCAAGATTCTACGATAGGTTATTTTGGACCTGTTCCAGAACCGATTGGAGATTCTAATCTTGGATTTAACCCTGGTGATCAGCTTTTGGTTTTTGACAATCTCAATCCTGGAACCAATCAGTCAGCTAGTCGAATTCTGGTTTTCTCAGGTTCGACTTGGCTTGGGCTCATAGGGATTAGCGGAGATGTTTCCGATTCATTTATGCTGGAACCGGGAGCTGGCTATATTTTACGACAGCCTTCTATTGCTCCAGCGGTTGACACGGAATGGCGAGATGTTCAGTCTTTCAACGAGTAAGTATTCTTAGTTACTTTAATCAAATCATGAAAAAATCAGTAGTTCCCAAGGTTTTGATCTCCCTTTTGGCGATTCAGGCCGCAAGAGGTCAGATCACGGTTAGTTTTAATGCACCATTTTCAAGTGGAGTGTCAGAAGGTTTTGCCGACAGTCTTGGCTCTACTGAGAATGGACTGGTGTATGGTCTTCTTATTGATACTGCTTCTGATGGTTTTGCGACGGAATTTGGTAGTGGTCTTACACTCACGCAAGGTGATCTTCTCACTCTCGCAACTGCGAGCGGACCAAGTGATGATAGTTTGTTTATTTCCGCTGGAGTGTCAGATACCTTTTTGACTTCTAATACTGATGGTTTTTCTGAAGGTGACTTTGTTACGACTGGTGGTGATGGCGGTCTGATAGGGGTTACGGCACCTAATTCTGTGGCTGGCCTTCCTTTTGCGATTCTGTGGTTTGATAGAAATCAGGCTGTAGATGCGACCGTTGCTGAGGGGACTCAGTTTGGTCTCTTGGAAGATGCTAGCTTCGTTTTGCCTGGAGAGGGCAATACTGAAACTTTTGCAGATATTTTCCTTGGAGTTGATCCGGTTCGCTCAGCCAACTCAGGAACTTTTACTTTAGTTCCTGAGCCAAGTGCTCTTGTGATGACTCTTCTTTCGGGGGTTTGTTTCCTTGGGCGCAGAGTTCGTAAGTAAAGGGTAAGACTCGAGTATTTTATTCTTTCGTTCGTCTTTATTTTCTAACAGTGCACGACGTGGCAGTGTTGAGGAAAAGGGATGATCTTTTGAAGTCTAACGAAGTCATTCGTTCACTGAGCTGTGATTTGATCACGAATTTACATCTTCAACGTTGGGCCGAGGTTTTGGTTCGCCATGCGACTCGAGTTCAGGAGGGCCATGTGGTTCGTATTACGGCGGTGCCAGCTGCGGAGCCTTTGTTGGAAGCGGTTCATCGTGCGGTTTTAAAGGCAGGTGGTCATGCGATAGTGAATTGTCGTCCTGAGTTTATTGGGGAGTCGTTTTATGAGTTGGCGAGTGAGAAACAGTTGGATTGGGTGAATCCGCTGGTGCAAGGGGAGATGGAGTTGGTTGATGCTACCATTAATTTGGCAGGTTCCACTAACCTGCGCTCGTTAGATCGATTCGATTCTAAGAAAATGCAGCGAGCAGCGAAGGCGAATGGGAGTAGTCGAGAGCTCTTTTTTCAGAGAGCTGCAGTGGCTGACGCTCCTGAAATTGATTCGAATTTGCGTCCCTTGCTGTGGAGCACGACTTTGTTTCCGACTAATGCTTATGCGCAGGATGCGGGAATGAGTCTACGGGATTATAGTGAATTTGTGGTACGGGCTTGTCAGCTAAACCAAGAGGATCCTGTTGCTTTTTGGGAGCAATTAGATGCATGGCAGACGCAGCTTGCGGAAAAGTTGATGACGGGCGAAGAGCTTCATTTTCAAACTTCTGCGGGCACTGACCTCAAGGTGAATGTGGCTGGGATGCGTTGGCTTTCGAGCCCAGGCCGTAAGAATTTTCCAGATGGAGAGGTTTACTCAGGTCCAAATCTAACGGCTAAGAACGGAGGAGCAGATGGAGTGGTTGTTTTTGATAAGCGTTGTGTCTACCAAGGACGAGCGGTTCGCAATGCTCGTATTGTGATGGAAAAGGGCCGAGCGACGGAGGTGCAAGCGGAAGAAGGGGAAGAGTTTTTGGTTTCTATGCTGGATCAAGATGAAGGGGCGCGACGTATTGGTGAAGTGGCTTTCGGTACGAACCGTGCTGTGGATCGATCGACTGGTCAGATTCTCTTTGATGAAAAGATGGGTGGGTCTTTCCATCTTGCTTTTGGCGCGGGCTATCCTGAGACGGGAAACACGAATAAGAGCACCTTACACTGGGATTTGATTGCGGGCTTGAGTAAAGGTTCGAAAGTGACTCTCGATGGTGAGCCTTTTTGTGTGGATGGAGCCTTTGTCGGAATGCCACCAGAGGTTGAATGGCTCCTAACCGATAAAAGTTAAGTGGTCGCACTTGCTTTCTTTTTTTCGGTTTCGATGGTTTAAACGACGAACCACGCCTTATGGTTTTGCGTGGTCGCCGTAGCCTTGTGTGATCCGTTTTGCTAGTTTGATGCGATCGAAATTTTTGACTTCGGTAAGAAGGGTGAAGAGGTCATTCACTGTTTAAGATCTTCCCGTTGTTTTAGAAAATCTA
>CAZUEC010000227.1:0-4259 GCA_964618865.1 uncultured Roseibacillus sp.
CCCTACATCCAAAACATGACGCCCCTCTAACGAAGTAATTTTATCTTTAATTCGTTCCCACTTCCAATCTGATCGCCATTCGGTATCGACGAAGATCTCACCAAAATAAAACGGTCCTTTTCGCCACGGAGATAACCCCAGTAGAGCTTGCTTCAAATCCCCTCTCTTCTCCGACTCATGCTCCAACAGAGGAAACTTAAGCGTTCCCTCTTCCACCACAAATCCAGTCCCCTCAAACTCACGCAAAGTAAGTAACACATCCTGCCAACGCGGCAAATCTCCGTGTCCAGCTCCACAATATTGTTCCCTAACCTTTTCTTTTAAATGCCCCACCCAATCATCTTGCCCCATCTCAGAGAGTAGCTGCCACACCCTCTCAAATTCGGGAATGAAAGATTCTTGATTTTCAGACTTCTTCACTTCTGTGCTCATTCTCTCACTCTCGCCTACTTCCTCGCTACCCAACTTGCAAAATTCAAACACTGCAAAACGCGAGTCACTTGGCAAAATCCGACCTTTTCTAAACGCGCTTCATGAGATTCTAACTCCTCCGGAACAAGCACCTCTTCAATCGCATCTCGTTTGCGTGCAATCTCCAATTCAGAATATCCTTGTTGGCGCTTAAATTCCCAATGCAACTCTTGCAACCACTCCCCATCTTCCGGTTGAGAACTCACAAATTTTTCCGAGAGAAACAAAACCCCACCAGGAATCAACGCCTCATAACATCTTTTCAACAACGTCTCCCGCTCCAAAACAGGAACAAACTGCAATGTAAAATTTAACACAATCAATCCCGCATTCTCCAGCGGCCACGACACCGCATCTCCTTCGTGAAAGAACACACTCGGTAAGTTCAACAGTTTCCGTGCTCGCTCCACCATCGGAGCCGAATTATCAATTCCATGAATCACAACCTCCTTCCCCTTCACCCCCTGCCAAGCCGCCTCCACACTGGCTCCCAAAGACGAACCCAAATCGTAAATCTGGCTCCCCTCCGGCACCTCCCGTCCAGCCACCGTCTCAATGGCAGTCAACGTCAACCCATATCCTGGCACCGACCGACGAATCATATCTTCAAAAACAGCCACCACCTTCTCCGAAAACTCAAAGCGCCCCCTCCCCTTCGATTCTGCAAATAGTTCATCCCGACTCACCGAGCTAAACTAAAGAAAAGAAAAAAAAATCCTACCTCAAAAACACCTTCTTCCAGCTCACAAAAACAATCGCTATCCAAGATAGAAATCACTACAGTTCAACTCATACAACCTGATGAATAAGCCAACTTGTCACCAGAACACACGCGACCAATCTTTTCTGACCTTCCAAAAGCTAGCCCTTTACTCCCTCGCGGCAACGCTCTTTCCCTCTTCAACTTTCGCTCAACTAGTTCCTCGTGTAACCCCTCTTCATCTTGAACTGAATCAAATTACCAATAATCAACAAGTATTGCGCGACATCGATGGGGATGGCGACCAAGACATCCTCTTCCTACCATGTAAATGTAACCCCTTTGCCAACGGGCTCTCCAACGAGCTCTTTCTTTATCTTGAAAACACCGAAGAAAATCCTTTTCAGGAAATCAAATTTGCCGGTTTTTCTACCAACATAGGAGCTACCAAAATAACCACTCGCGACCTAAACGGTGATGGCTGGCTTGACCCCATCGCATACGTTCCGACCTCCTTTCTCTCCTCTTCCACAAGAGAAACGTCCATCGTCAGAGTCTCCCTCTCCAATGCAGACGGCACCTTCTCCTTTGACTACGAGGACCACCTTCTTGAATTGATAAACCCCTTTGCTCGGCAAGAAGCAATCGTAGAAAGCGAAGCCGACTTCCTTCAAATACAATTTCTGCCACTTTCAATTTCCTTGGTAACATTCTCAACCTCGACCCAACAAACATTTTAGAAGACTTTGATGGAGACCTAGACCTCGACTTCCTCTTTCAAGTACAAGCCCCTCCCAGCCTGCAATACATAAACCGCAGTTACTTCATTATTCACAACCAAATTGTCGACGAAACCTCACCGGTCACCTTCGCCCTTATCGATCTTGGCCTGACCTCCTCCGATGCCAACCCGAGCTCTGATCCTGATGGTGATGGCAGAAGCAACTTCGAAGAATTGATCCTCGGCAACTCACCTCTCATTGCCGATTCACCATCGAGTAGCACCCTTCTCCATCCCACCTTTGATGAAGACAAACAACTCACTTATTTCGTCAACACGCAAGCTCGTGCTGCGGGAGTGACTTACACCCTTGAGGCCTCATCAGATCTCATCACTTGGACCCCACAACCAACTCAACTCATCTCCAATATCGACTCCGAATGGGAGCTCTGGTCACTCGTCGAGCAACCAGATTCCAAAGCCTTCTTCCGGCTAAAGATCAGCCTTTGAAGCATAAAAGAAAAAAAGCGACATCCCCGCCCGAAATCATCATTTCTTCGAAAACTCGACTCTCGCCTCCTTCAACTCGGCCTGAATCACATCACCCGAAACAAAAGCCCCTTCTAGAACTTGCAAGCTCAACTCGTCCAAAAGATGCTTCTGAATCGCCCGCTTGAGCGGTCTTGCTCCATAGACAGGATCATAACCTTGATTCCCGATGAACTCTTTCACTTCTTCAGTCAAAGCAAGACCAAGCCCTTGCGACGCGAGACGTTTCCGCACTCGTTTTAATTGAAGTTCCACTATCGCCGTCAACTCGGAACGTTCCAAACGATCAAAAATAACCGTCTCATCAATTCGATTCAAAAATTCGGGTCGAAAATGCTGCCGCAACGCATCGGTCACCTTCGCCTCCCGTTGTTCAGCATTGGTTTCTTCAATCATAAACTGACTTCCAATATTAGAAGTCATGATCAAAACAGTATTCCTAAAATCCACCGTGCGTCCCTGACCGTCAGTAATGCGACCATCATCAAGAACTTGCAAAAGAGCATTGAAAACATCGGGGTGTGCCTTCTCAACTTCATCAAAAAGAACCACCGAGTAAGGCTTCCGTCGCACGTGCTCACTCAATTGCCCACCCTCCTCATAACCCACATACCCCGGAGGCGCTCCAATCAGACGCGAAACCGCATGCTTCTCCATATACTCCGACATATCAATGCGTACCATCGCTCCTTCATCATCAAAAAGAAACTCAGCCAAAGCCTTAGAAAGCTCAGTCTTTCCCACTCCCGTAGGGCCTAGAAACAAAAACGAACCAATCGGTCGATTCTCATCTTGCAGACCAGCTCTCGCGCGACGCACTGCATTCGACACCGCCTCAATCGCATCGCGCTGACCAATCACCCGTTCTCCCAATCGTTCTTCCATCTTCACCAACTTAGCGCGCTCTCCCTCCTGTAAACGACTCACCGGAATCCCCGTCCAAGTCGCAACCACTCGAGCAACATCTTCTTCGGTCACCTCTTCTTTCAAAAGCCCCACTCCCCCTTGCAACTCAACAAGACGTGCCTTCGCATCCTCAAAGCTCTTCTCGGCATCTGGAATTTGACCATAAGTAATTTCCGAAGCTCGTGTCAGATCCCCAATCCGTTGCGCCTGCTCAATTTCAGTTCGCAAACTATCCAATCGCTCCTGCACCTCGTGCACAGCCTCAATGACTTCTTTCTCATTTCTCCAACGAGCCATCAAACCAGAGGACTGTTCTTTCAAATCCGCCATCTCTCCCTCCACTTTTTCCAAACGAACTTTGCTAGCACCATCCCCCTCTTTCTCTAAGGCCTGTCGTTCCATCTCTAACTGCATCACCTGCCGCTCGATCTGATCTATTTCCGTAGGCATAGAATCAAGTTCTATTTTCAATCGACTAGCAGCCTCATCAATCAAATCCACCGCCTTGTCAGGTAAAAATCGATCCGTGATATAACGTTCACTCAAACTTGCCGCTGCAACTAAAGCACCATCCTGAATACGCACCCCATGGTGAACTTCATAACGATCCTTAAGCCCTCGTAAAATCGCAATCGTATCTTCCGCACTCGGCTCCCCAACCTTCACCGGCTGAAAACGACGCTCCAAAGCGGCATCTTTCTCAATATACTTCCTATACTCATCCAAAGTAGTCGCCCCCACCGTACGCAACTCACCACGCGCCAACTGAGGCTTCAATAAGTTAGCCGCATCGACAGCCCCCTCACTCGCACCCGCCCCCACAATGGTATGCAGCTCATCAATAAAAAGAATAATATCTCCCTCTGCCGCAGTGACCTCCTTTAAAAAAGCCTTCAACCGTTCCTCAAACTC
>CAZUEC010000228.1:0-4172 GCA_964618865.1 uncultured Roseibacillus sp.
GGTCTCGTGGGTCGGAGATGTGTATAAGCGACAGGTTCGGATTACTTTTTGGCTCACTTGGGAGGATATTTATGGGATGATTTTTCAAGAGAGGTTGAGAGGTTGATTGTGGCGACTAATCCGATGATGAAGAGAAGAGGAAGCAACAGGGAAAATCTCATTATTGATATTGATTTGAGTATTCTGGGGGCTTCACCGGCGGAGTATCTTGATTATACTGAGGGAGTTCGAAAGGAGTATAGTTCTGTTCCCGACTCGAAGTTCTGTGAGGGACGGGATAAGATTTTGCGTTCCATTCTGTCTGAGAAGATTTTTGTGACGCAACATTTCTCTGACTTGGAATCGCAGGCGCGAGAAAACATTCAAGAGGAGCTTAAAAAGTTAGGAACCAAGCTTTGCTAAGTGTTCGATTGCGCTCTTTGATTGAGCGATCGAACAAGAGGAGGCGACTTGAGTGTGAGTTCAGTCACGGTATTCCAGCCAAAATAGCTCAACCGAAGTCGTCTATTTTTCCGAATGGGAAGAGGTGAAGGCTGAGGGGCGCTTTTTGGTGTTGGGGAGTTTGATTGGGGAAAGGGTTGTTACTTTTGTTGAAGAGATAAGACTTGTCGATGGCTTCGTTCGTAATAGTTTCATCAATGATGATGAGGTCTTTTTCTGGCTATAAGAGAATGATGGTGGTTTTATTTCTGCTGTTAGGAATCGATGTTTATGCGAAGGCGCGTGTTTTTCTATTAGCTGGGCAGTCGAATATGTCTGGAGCGGGGCTCTATGATGAGTTGAAGAGATCGGAGAAAATTGCGCCTGAGGGAGTTAAGATTTGGAATGAGAAGAATGAGTGGCAGGATTTAGGGCCGGGAGTTTCTGCTAACAAAGGGCGTTTTGGTCCGGAGATTGCTTTCGGGCGGGCGATGCGGAAGGCTTTTCCTGAGGATGAGATTTATTTGATCAAGACGGCGTCGGGAGGGACTTCGATGTATAAGCATTGGCATTTCGATAATGGGAGAGGTCCGCTGCTGAAGCGTTTTCTTTCAACTGCACGGGCGGCGTTGGAGGAATTGGATGACCGCAGAGTTAAATACACTATCGAGGGTTTTTTGTGGATGCAGGGGGAGAGTGATGCGGCCCAAGGTAAGGGCGCTGAGTATGAGGCTAGTCTGAAGACTTTTATTAAAGGGGTTCGGCGTGAGTTTAAGGAAAGGGATTTGCCGTTTATCCTTGGTCGGATTTTGCCGTCTTTTGACAATCCGAAGGGGAACGGGCCCTTGGTTCGCGCGGCTCAAGAGTCTGTTGCGGAAGAGGTGAAAAATGTGGTTTTTTTCGATACTGATGACTACGAGTTACTCAATAAGGGGCATTATAATCACAATGGCCAAATTGAGCTTGGGAAGGCGTTTGCGAAGCATTACCTTAGTCTAACAGAAAAGGGGCGTTGATTTGAATGTGGCGAGATAAAAGGCATTCAGGGGGTTGGTGGCATTGAGCTATGGATAGAAAAGGGATCGCGCTAAGGAGATGTTGGGGAAAATTCGTTCTTTTGTTTTTACGGAATGAGGAATGCTTTTTGGCTGTCTTGTTAGTGAAAAGATGAGATTTCTTGGAGGGGGAGTTTTGTGAGGGTGGGGACGCGACAGTCTTTTGAGGGGTAGCCGACGACAAGGAGGACGAAGGGTTTTTCGGTGTTGGGGCGTTTGAGGATTTGGTTGAGAAAGTTCATGGGGCTGGGGGTGTGAGTGAGAGTTGCGATACCTGCTTGATGGAGGGCGGTGATGAGGATGCCGGTGGCAATGCCGACGCTTTCTTTTGGGTAGTAGGTTTTCTCTTGGTTTCCATTTGGGCGAGTGGTTTTGTTTTTTTGGAAAATAACGATGAGTGCAGGCGCTGTTGCGAGGAAGGGTTTTTCGGCATTCGTGCCAAATTTGGAGAGGTCGTTGAGCCAAGTTTGCGGAGCTCGTTGTTGGTAGAAAGATCGTTCTTCTTCTTCGGCGGCTTCTCGTATTTGTTCTTTAATGTGGGAACTGGTGACTATGGCGAAGTGCCAGGGTTGAAGGTTGGCTCCGTTGGGTGCGGTGCCGGCGGCGCGAATGGCGTCTTGAAGAATGCCGTCGGGGATGGGTTGAGAAGAGAATTGTCGTACGGTGCGACGAGTTTTGAGGAGAAGGTAAAAGTCTTGAGCTTTTTTTTGGGATTCTTCTGCGGAGAGAGAAGGTAGGGTGAAGGGGTGGAAGGATGGATTGGGAGTCATGATGTTATTGTGGGGGTGAGAAATGGAGGAGTCGTTTGGAGTGTGTTCTTTCGAAGAGGGAGGAGGTGGTATTGATGGATAAGATAACTATCGAAAAGGGTGAGTCGCAATTATCAAGTATCGCAGCAAGGTTGCGTTCAAAAAGAAGTTTGGTTGAAATTTCCCAATGACAGCGTTGCTCCTCAGTCATTTCGGTAATCTCATTTGGAAAGCGGTCTCAGTATGCGATTGGATTGGGATTTGCTTTTGTTGTCGATGATCGTTTTTTTGAGGGTGACAAGAGGGGAGGCTGAAACTGGAGGGGAGACTGGATTTGGGTGGATTCGAGTTTGCAGGAGGGGAGGTTTTGATAGTGTGTTGTGATGAAGAATGAAGTGATCTTGGCATTGGATCAGGGGACTACTAGTTCGCGGACTTTGGCGTTTGATCGGACTGGGGCGGTTGTGGCGGTGGCGCAGAGGGAATTTAAGCAATATTTTCCAAAGCCAGGGTGGGTTGAGCATGATGCGGAGGAGATTTGGGAGAGTCAGGAGGGGACTTTGTGGGAGGTTTTAGAGCAGTTAGATGGGCGAAAGGTGGCGGCGATGGGGATAACGAATCAGCGAGAGACGACGATTGTGTGGGATCGGGCCACGGGTGAGCCGGTGCATCAGGCGATTGTGTGGCAAGATCGAAGAACGGCCGAGTTTTGTGAGCGGTTGAAGGGGGAGGGGTTGGAGGAACGATTTGTGGAAAAAACGGGGTTGAGGTTGGATCCGTATTTTTCGGGGACGAAGGTGCGCTGGATTTTGGATCAGGTGAGGGGGGTGCGAGAGCGTGCGGAGAGGGGTGAGCTGTGTTTTGGGACGGTGGATTCGTGGTTGCTTTGGAAGCTGACGAAAGGGCAAGTGCATGCGACTGATATTACGAATGCTTCGCGCACTTTGTTGTTAAATATTCATACTGGAAATTGGGATGAGGAGTTGTGTGAGCTACTAGGGGTTCCCATGGGAATATTGCCTGAGGTGAAGTCTTGTAGTGAGATTTATGGTGAAGCGGAAGGGATTGCAATTGCAGGAGTGGCCGGTGATCAGCATGCGGCTTTGTTTGGTCAGGCTTGTTTTGAAGCTGGGATGGCAAAAAATACTTATGGCACGGGATGTTTTTTGCTGATGAATACTGGAACAGAGGCGGTGAAGTCGAACAATAATTTGCTGACTACGGTGGCTTGGGAGGTGGGAGGGAAGCGGGAGTATGCCTTGGAGGGTTCAGTCTTTATAGGAGGTGCGGTGGTGCAGTGGTTGCGGGATGGTTTGGGAATGATTTCGTCAGCAGAGGAGGTCAATGAGGTGGCTGCTACGGTGGAAGATAATGGGGGGATGTATTTGGTCCCTGCGTTTACGGGTATTGGGGCGCCTCATTGGGATCCGTTTGCGCGAGGGTTGGCGATTGGGATGACGAGGGGGACGACGAAGGGGCATTTTTGCCGAGCGGCTTTGGAGTCGATTGCGTATCAGAGTGCGGAGTTGGTAGAGTGTATGGTGGCGGATAGTGGGGTGCCGTTGCGAGAGTTGAGAGTGGACGGGGGGGCGACGGGCAGTGGTTTGCTGATGCAGTTTCAGGCAGATTTGTTAGAACGAGAAGTGGTGAGGTCGGGGGTGACGGAGACGACGGGATTGGGGGTGGCTTATTTGGCAGGGTTAGCGGTGGGGGTCTGGAAGAGTCAGGAAGAAATTGCGGAGCAGTGGTCGATGGGGGGGCGCTTTGAGCCGAGAGGAGATTTTGAACGAGAGCAAAAAATGAAGGAGTGGAAGCGAGCGGTGGAGCGGGCGAAGGGTTGGGAGGAGTGACTGTTCGGGTGGTTCTAGGCAGAGTGGGAGGTGGAGGCGGGGGCTGCGGATTTCGGTCTTGGCAGATTTAGGGGTCGAAAAAGAGGGGAGAAGTGGGA
>CAZUEC010000229.1:0-4148 GCA_964618865.1 uncultured Roseibacillus sp.
GGTATCCTCCTCGTGAAGGGGAGCCGCCATGGAAGCCGGCGATGTTGATGTCGAAACCATGTGCGAGGGGATCTTGGGAAAGATGCCATTTGCCGATGTGAGCAGTTAGGTAGCCTGCTTTTTTGAGGACTTCGGGGATGGTGAGGATTTCATCGGCGAGGATTTCTTTATTGGGAGTGGGAATGAGTCTACGGTGAATTGACTTTCCTCGCTTCGAATTGCCTACGGTGTAGATTCCGTGTCGTTGGGGCCACTGTCCGGAAAAGGCGCAAGCACGAGAAGGGGCGCAATTGGAGGCTGCGGCATAGCCATTGAGAAAACGAATGCCAGATTGGGCTAATTTGTCGAGATGAGGAGTCTCGTAGTAGGTGGATCCTTGCACTCCTAAGTCGGTCCAACCTAAGTCGTCGGCATTGAGGTAGATGATGTTGGGTTTGCTTTGTCCAGAAACAACTGTTGCTAAGAGGATGAGTAAGGACAGGAAGCTTGGCATGAGAGTAGTTTTCTTGATTTAGGAGGCATTGGCTAGCAATAATGTCTGCTCCATGCTTGCCAAAGAAGAAGGGGAGTCTTTGTATCGGAGGTGATGGCATTGAATCAGATAGCGGTATTGGGCCCGGGCTTGCTCGGTGGTTCGATCGGTCTCGCGGTGAAAAAGCGAGGGTTGGGGGATGTTCGTTTTTGGGGGCGTTCGGAGGAGAAGTTGTCGGCGGTTCTAGAGAGGGGTTTTTTTGCGAGTATTGATCTGGCTGAGGTGGTGAGGGGGGCTGATTTGGTGATCTTGGCGACTCCGGTTGAGTTTTTTGATGGTTTAGCGCAGCAGTTGATTGTGGCGGGGGGAGATTTTGTGGTGAGTGATGTGGGAAGTGTGAAAGGTTCGGTAGAAGAGGGATGCGGTCAGAAATTGCGGGCTGCAGGATTTTCTTTTGTGGGAAGTCATCCGATGGCGGGTTCTGAGCAAGGAGGGTTTGGGGCGGCGAAGGAGGATCTCTTTGAGGGGGCGACTTGTTTCATTTGTCCAAAAGGGGATGGAGATGAGGGGGGGGTGGTGAAGGAATTTTGGGAGGCGCTTGGTTGTGTGGTCGAGGTGGTCGCTGCTGATGTGCACGATCAAACTGTGGCTCGGATAAGTCATCTTCCCCCTGCGTTGGCTTCGGTGACGGCGAAAGTGGCTTTGCGAAAAGCGGGAGAAGGGGCTTTTGGAGGGGGAGGGTTGGGTGATACGACGAGGGTGGCGAGTGGAAATCCAGAAATGTGGACTGGTATTTTGCTAGAGAATCAGAAGGCGGTTTTGGAGGAGTTGAAGCGGGCGTCTGAGGAGGTGGCGACCTTGCGAGAGTTGCTGACGACTGAAGACCGCGTTGGGTTATTGAGTTGGTTGCGGGAGGCTAAGCTTTATCGTGATCAATTGAATGGAAGTTGATGGGTGGGTGATTATGCCCTTTTACGAGTTCGCAACGGAGAGGGTTTTCGATTAATTTTTTTTATCATGAAGATCGTGCCTTTCGAGGGGCAAAGAGAACAAGATGGGTCGGCTCCAATTCCGGAGGTTTCTGAGAATCTCTATGGGGAGTTGTTTTTTGCTGCAGACTGGGCGGTGTTGAATCGTCCTTGGGAAGCGGGTGAGGGGGATGTGCTTTTTGAGCTCACAGAGGAAGGGGGGGCGGAGGTTTGGCAGGCTTTTTTGAGCGAAGAAAATGGTCTTTGTTGCTTTGCTCTTGTTCGGGGTACTCGGGCTGAGAAGGATGAGTGTGGTCATCGGTTGGAGGTGCGTTTTATCGCGAGTGATTTTTTGCAAGGGCATGATTACGATCTGAATGTGCGTTTTGCTCCTGATGCTTGGGATGAATGTGAGCGAGATGTGATCGTGATGAGGAGTTTTGATGGGGCGGGGGCTTTCTTGCCTCTTGATGCTCAGGAGGTGAAGTTGTTGACGGAGGGGCTTTGTCAGCTGAGGACTCACATGGAAGGTTTGTAGGGCCTTGTCCTAATTTTGAATATGGGTGGAATGAGCGCTGATGAATTCAATGAAAAGGACGGAGAGATTTCGCCGGAGTCTTTGCAGGCTCTCAATGATCTTTTGGCGCAAGGGCCGGCGGAGAATGCCAGTGAAGAGGAAGTGGAGGCGTTTATGGCTCAGTTTGCAGCGATGCCTGGTGGGGAGGAGATGTTGCGGGGAGTTGGTCGACAGTTGTGCGAAGGTGGTGAGGATTTGTTGAGGTCTCTTTTGGGGGCGGAGGTTGCTGAAGGGGTTGAGGAGTCGGTGCGGAAGTTGTATTGCAAACCCAGTAGTTTGCTTCGTTTGGTGTTTCGGATTGAGGAGGAGAAGGGGGAAGGTTTCTGGCGGAGGATTTCTTTGCCTTCGGATGCGAGCTACTATGATCTCCATTTGATGTTACAAGATGCATTTGGGCTGCGTGCTCGGGAGGAGTATTGGTTTGAGTGGCGAGTGGGGAAAAAAGTAGAAGCGGTTTTCTCGGATAGGGAGAGTGAGGTCGAAGATGAGACTGATTTTTGTGTGTTTCAAAATCGACCCATTGATCTTTTCTCGGAGCAAGTGGAGAAAATTTTCTATTCTTTGAGGGGTGAGCCTTTGCGGGAATTTGTGGTGCAGATGGAAAAAGTGATCGCTCCTGAGAAGAATGAGGAGGCGGTTTCGGGAAAGCCGGTGTGTTTGGCTGGTGGGGGAGGTGAGGAGGATTTTGACCCAGAATCGATTTCTTTTCGGGTTCCTTTGGAAGACTAAGCTTCGGGTGTTTTTTTCTTTTGCAAAGGACCTTTAGCGGCTTCGACGGGGCGTGGTTGGGTCTCGTCGGGAACGATTTCGATAGTGGCTCCGTTGGCGGCGTGGGGGATGCGCGTTTTTACGATTGAGTGTTTGCTGGGCAAATCATGGGTTACGACGAGGTGTTCGGAGTTAGACCAAAATGGTTGAACGGGGTAGCGCTGGATGGTGAGGGTTTCATTGTCGACGAGGAGAGTTTCGGAGGTGTTGCGAAGGGTGTCACGGGGGATGACGAAAACATCTTCGATTAGGTTGCCTTGGATTTCGGCTAAGATGGGTTGTCCAATTCGGAGGGGGGGGGAACCGGTTTGGAGGCCATAGGGATCATCGATGCGGGCGATGAGAAAGAGTTCGCGTGAAGATTCGTCGATGACTCCTTCGCTCCGAACTAATTGAGCGTTCCAGGTGGTTTCGTTTTCGGAGTGATGGTCGGTGAGTCCATCTCGGATGAGGGCAGGAGTGGCGGCGAGGTTGTTTTGGTTTTGGAAAGGGGTGAAGGGGAGGTCTCTGGGGGAAATTGGGAGTCGTACGATGGCGTAGTCGGTAGCAAAGATGGTGCCGAGCGGGGTGTTGGGTCCTACGGATTCACCGGGGCCAACCATTCTTTCGCGCACACAGCCGTCGAAGGGGGCGACGATTTTGGTGTAGAATTTGTTGCGTTTGGCTTCGGAGAGGCGGGCTTTGGCTGTTTTGACATTGGCATTGGCTTCGCGCAGTTGAGGAATTCGGAGGACGAGTTCATTGGGTTCTTCGGTGTAGCCCAAATCTTGCCAGTTGAGAGCGGCTTGTTTGGCGCGGGCGTCCTCTTGGGCGAGGGCGGCTTCGGTGCGAGCGATTTCGGCTTCGGCTGCTATAATGGCGGCTTCGCTGTCGGTGGGATCGAGGCTGACGAGGATATCTCCTTTTTTGAAGAAGGCTCCGACTTCAAAATTGGGGTGGAGGCTTTCAATGCGTCCTGAAATTCGGGGGGTGAGGCTGGCCTGAGTCTTGGCTTGGATGATGCCGCGAGTTCGGATCAGAATTTGATAATCTTGGCGTTCTAAGGGGATGACGGCGGCTTTTTGGGCGACGCGGGGCTTTCTTTGGGGGGTGGGGTCTTCCTCTGCTTTGGCCCATTGATTGGCCGCTGCCCATCCGTAGAAGATCCCGATCGCGAGGATGGGTATGGGGAGGAGTATGCGAAGGAGCAGCGACATCTTGCGCTATCATACGGCAATTGGTCTCTATTTCCATCGCGAGAATTGTATTTTTTTTGACAACTTGAAGTAAAATGGCTTTTGGGGGGATTTTGAGTGGGGATTTCTTTACCTTGATATGAGAGGGAGGCATTCTTTTTCGGAGATGCCAGATGACTCTTTTGAAC
>CAZUEC010000230.1:0-4142 GCA_964618865.1 uncultured Roseibacillus sp.
TTCCTTTCGGGGGAGCGGTTTTTTTGTGCTTCGAGTGAAGAAGGAGGGAAGCTTATGACAAAAAAATCTTGATTAGCGTGACCAAATTGTTTATTTTTCTAAAACTTTATGAATACTTCAATATCAAGGTGTCATTCTTTTAAAACTTTCCGTGCTCTTGCCTTTCTCTTGGTAGGTTTAAGTTCTTTAGAAGCAAGACCTGTTGATACAGAGCTTGTGATTCTCGTTGATGGGCAGACGTTTTCGGAGCCGAGTTTTGATTTGATATTGGATGGCGTGGCACAGGCTTTTGAGCAGCAGTCATTCATTGATAGTGTGACGAGTGGGCCTTTTGGAACGATTGCGGCTTCGGTATTGGTTTTTGGGTCGACGGGAACGACGACTGCGGTGCCTTGGTTGGAGATCTCGAGTGCAAGTGATTCGCGGAGTTTTGCTGATTCGGTGCGTAATATTACGAGTCCGCCTTCGTTTGGTTTGATCAGTTATGTTGATGCGATTTCGCAAGGGGTGGCTTCGATTGCTTCGTCGACTGTCGAAGGGACTTTTCGGCAATTGAGCATTATCGAGGACGGTAGTTTTTTCTTATTTAGTGATACTGAGGCTGAGGTGCAGGCTGCGAGAGATGCGGCTTTGGCTTCTGAGGTCGATCTGATTAATTCGGTGGTTTTCAATGCAGGTCTGGGTGGTCTTCGGGAGGCTGCTATTCAGGATTACTATGATGACAATGTGGTCAGTGGTGGACTTGGAGGAGAGGCAGATGTGATTGGGGGGTCTGTTTTTGGAGCGCCAAATGAGGCTATCACAACAGTGATTCAGGATAATATCGTTGAGAATCTTACTCAGCCTACAATTGATGCGAATGATCTATCAGTGGTGCCTGAGCCTTCGATTGCTCTTTTGGGTCTTCTCTCTAGTTCGCTTCTTTTGTTTCGTCGCCGCCGGTCGTGTTATCGATAGCTCTTACGAAGATGGGAAGGAAGGATGTTGAGCTGTTCGCGGTATTTCGCGACGGTCCTGCGAGCTACTTTAATCCCTTGTTCTTTGAGTGTTTTTTCGATGGCGGAGTCTGAGAGGGGTTTGAGGGAGTTCTCTTGTGCGATGATGTCTTGGATTGTCTGGCGAACACCGGCGTTGGAGACGTTGGTGCCTTCCGAGGTGTGATAACCGGTGGCGAAAAATTTACGCATTTCGATAATTCCGTGTGGGGTTTCGGCGTATTTACCTGCTACTGCTCGGGAGACGGTGGTGGGATGGACTCCAATGGTGTCGGCGACATCGTTCATTGTGAGTGGTCGCAAGTGTCGGGAGCCTTTTGTTAGAAAATCTGGTTGATGGCGAATGATTTCGGTGGTGATGGCAATGATGGTATCTTGTCGTTGATCGAGCGCACGGATGAGGACGCGACCATCTCGGATTTGATCTCGTAAGTAAGAGCGGACTTTCTTGTCTGGAGTGTTGGCCAACATGTCCTTGTAGTTGTCGGAGATGCGAAGGCGAGGTAGGTTTTCGTTGGTTGATTGAGCGAGCCATTGTCCGTTTTCGTCTTTAATCATGCGGACGTCTGGGGTGATGTGGGGGTTACGGGTGCCGTCGAAAATTGCGCCTGGCGAAGGGTCAAGGGTTGCAATGTGTTCGGCGGCCCGAGCGACATTTTCTACGCTGACTTTGAGGGAGCGTGCGATCTGAGGGTATTGTTTACGGGCGAGATCGTTGAGGTGCTTGGAGACGATGCGGTGTTCTAGGGAGTCGGCTAGTCCTAGTCTTTCTAGTTGGAGAAGAAGAGAGTCTCGAAGGTCGCGGGCGGCGATTCCGCAAGGATCTAAAGTGTGTAGTAAGGCGAGTGCTTCTTCTAAACGATCGGCTCGAATTTCGAGCCTGGCCGCTAGTTCTTCGGGTGGTTCGGAGAAGAAGCCGCGGTCATCAAGGTTTCCGATCAAGGCGAGGCAGGCGAAGCGTAATTCTTCTCCGAGAGCAGATTCTTCGACTTGATTGCTGAGGTGGCTCGCTAATGATTCGGGGGCTACGAGCGAGTTATAGAGAAACTCTCGTCGTTCTTCTGAATCGGTGTTCGAGCCTAAAGCGCGACTTTCGATAATGGCCAATTCTCTGAGGTCGTCGTCGTAGTTATCGTGGTGTTCATCAAAGTTATCTTCGTCGGGGAGGTCGTAATCGAGGTCCTCAATGGACTCGCTTTCGGAGATGTCCTCGAGGCTTGGATTGAGTTCGATTTGTTGGCGTAAGAGTTGTGAAAGTTCGAGGGTGCCAGCTTGTAGGATTTCTAGACTCTGGCGCATTTGGGGCGCGAGGGTCTGGGATTGGGAAAGGTTTTGTGAGAGAGCCGCACCAGCCATGCTGGTTAGAGTGAAGAGGTAAAAAGACTCTAAAGCGAGTTCAAAAGCATTTTTTGTACCAATTTTGAATATTTTTAAAAGTGTTGTGGTTATGAGAAGTTCAAATTGGCTTCGGTGGGGAGTTGAAGTTGGACTTCAGAAATGACCCATTTTCCGTCTTCTTTTATCCACTGTAGTCTGGTGGGCATTTCTTGAGGGTAGGAGGTGTTGTCGCGCAGAATGAGTTTGAATTGAAGAGTGGCTTCCATTTCGGCTTCATTTGCGGCGGTGAGTTTCACGAAAAACTCTCCAATGCGTTGAGTTTGAGCGCTTTTGAGTGCTACGCGATACTTTTCGAGATAGAGTTCTCTCAGTTCATTGGGTTCTACGGTGCCGGAGATGATTTCGTTGCCAGCCCCGGAAAAGGTGACTTCTGAGGCGAAGTGGGAGGCGAAGTGGTCGCCTTCTTTTTCGATGTTTTTGAGGCTGACGACTCCAAAGCTGAGGGTGTCCATTAGTGATTCGAGTCGGCGTTCCAGAATTTTGGGGGTTGAGAAGTAGTAATAGAAAAAACCAGCTAATGCCAAGATGAGGGCGAAGAGGATGAGGAGTTTTTTCATGTTGATGAATCATCGGCAATCTGACGATCATCGCAAATCTAAACTGAGGGAAGGGGAGGAGGCTGAAAGGTTGGTTTGAGGGCTTGGGATTAGGACTCAGTGCTTGCTTGCCTCTTTGTGAATTAGGCGAAAGAGTGGGCAGGGTTAAGTTTTTTTAGTCAAATTATCTTCATTGATGCGTCGAAAGAAAAATCTTTGTTTGATGTTTGCTCTACTTTCCTTAATACTACGCCTAAGTTTAATAATTGATGAGTGAAGAGCGCTACGAGATCAGAGGCAAAATAGGGCAAGGCGGCGTCGGCGCGGTCTATCGTGCTTTTGATCGAAACCTAAATCGAGAAGTAGCTATCAAACGTGTCCTGACGGAAGAGGGCTTTGATGCTAACGATGAAGAAGATGGAGCGACTAAAGCGCTTTTGAAAGAGGCTACGGCCTTGTGCTCAGTTCAGCATCCTCACATTGTGACGGTTTATGATTCTGGGGTAGATGAGGATGGTCCCTTTGTGGTGATGGAGTTGTTGTCGGGTCGGACTCTCGATGAAATGGTGGAGCGGGGCACGATGACGTGGCCGGATTTCCGCGAAACGGCGGTGCAAAGTTTAGAAGCTCTGATTGCGGCCCAGGATCTCAATTTGGTTCACCGTGATATTAAGCCATCCAATGTGATGGTGACGTGGCTTCCTTCGGGGAAGTTTCAGGTTAAATTGGTAGATTTCGGTCTTGCTAAGTTTTCTTCGAAGCCTTCTTTGCAGACCATTGATCATGGTGATGCGGTTTTTGGCTCTATCCACTTTATGGCTCCTGAGCAGTTTGAGCGTATCCCTCTTGATCAGAGGACCGATATGTATTCGCTCGGGTGTGTTTTCTTTTTCTGTTTAACAGGTCATTATCCTTTTGATGGGGAAACGGCACCGATGGTGATGGCTGCTCACTTGCAGAATGAATTTACTCCTCTAAAGGATTATCGCCCCGACTTGCCGGATTGGCTTTGTCAATGGGTCGAGTGGCATATTGCGCGTTCTCCTGATGACCGACCGAAAGATGCACGGGAGTCCTTGGAGCGTTTCTTGGCGTTCGAGCAGCCGGTTGATCAAAGTGCTCCTCTGGCTGTGCAGGCGGTTCCTGCTGCTTCGCTATCTTCTTCGGATGCGGCAAGTCGAGCGACAGGGCCGATTACAGGGCCGATTACGGG
>CAZUEC010000231.1:0-4141 GCA_964618865.1 uncultured Roseibacillus sp.
TTCATCATCCAAAATCAAATCCATTACCTCGATTTAACTGGGAGAATGGTATTAGGCATCCCACCTAACGAATAGCATCCACCAACGTCTTCACAAAAGCCCCCACTTTTTGTGCGACTTGAGGATCATCGGCATTATTCTCTACGATTTTCACAATCGCAGAACCGACAACAATTCCATCGGAAACACTTGCCACCATCGCGGCTTGCTCCGGAGTATTGATTCCAAAACCAACGCAAACTGGAGTTTCGGTGTACTCCTTGATTCGCGAAACAACCCCTCCGATCCCTTCTGAGGGAGCCCCATGCGCGCCCGTCACTCCCGTTCGGGAAAGAGCGTAAATAAAGCCCTCTGAACTCTCCGCCAATAACTTCACGCGTTCATCAGGAGTGGTAGGAGCAATGAGACGAATGTGCTGCAAACCAACCTCACCCGCCAAATCAGCATTGCGAGCCGCCTCATCAGGAGGAAGATCTAACAAAAGAATCCCATCCGCTCCAGCCGCTGCGGCATCTTGATGAAACTGCTCATAACCATAAGTAAAAACCGGATTGAGATAAGTGAAGAGCACAATCGGGGTCTCGTAGCTTTTCCTAAACTCACGAATCAAATCTAAACATCCCCGCGTCGAGCCGCCCGAATTCAAAGAACGAGCTGCCGCCATCTGATTCACAATTCCATCGGCCAAAGGATCTGAAAAGGGAAGGCCTAGCTCGAGAACATCCGCTCCTGCATTCGCCAGCTCCCGCATGATCTCCAAAGAACGGTCAAAATCCGGATCCCCACCCGCCACATAGGCCACAAAAGCCTTCTTTCCCTCAATCCGTAATTTCTCAAAAGTCGTATCCAGTCGATTCACTCACCGCAATCTCACCTCTTCCCCCGCCAAGCGAAAGCCTCAATTCAAGATTCTTTCCCCTTCACTCCTACCCTCATCACAAAAACAATTCCTCCTTGCCACCTTTTCCCGCTTGGCCAAAAGAATTTAGGGCATAAAGTCCTCTCCACACACCTCTCACAAATACCTATGGAAAACGTTCTCATTATCGGTACCGGCTCAGCCGGATGGACCGCCGCCCTCTACACCAGCCGCGCCAACCTCGAACCACGCGTCCTCGCCGGTGAACAGCCCGGCGGCCTCCTCACCACCACCTCCGAGGTCGAAAATTTCCCTGGCTTCCCCGACGGAGTCGATGGCTACGAACTCATGAACAAAATGCAGCAACAAGCCGAAAAGTTTGGAGCACGCACCGAATACAAAGTCGCCGAATCCATCGAAAAAGACCCCGCCGGCCACTTCAAAGTCAAAATCAAAGATAGTGACGAAGTCATCGAATCCAAAACCGTCATCATCGCCACCGGAGCCTCCCCCCGCCTCCTTGGGATTAAAGGAGAACAAGAACTCTACGGCAAAGCCGGCGTCACCACCTGCGCCACCTGCGACGGAGCCTTCTACCGCGACATGCCCGTCGTCGTCGTCGGAGGAGGAGACTCTGCCGCCGAAGAAGCCCACTTCCTCACTCGCTTCGCCTCCAAGGTTTACCTCGTTCATCGCCGTGACGAATTACGCGCCTCTAAAATTATGGCCGAACGAGTTCTCCACCACGATAAAATCGAAACCGTCTGGAACAGCGCCCTCACCGCCTACCTCCCCGGCGAGAATAACAAACTAGCAGGCGTAAAAATCAAAAACCTCCAAACCGAAGAAGAAAGCGAACTCGACGTCCGCGGAGCCTTCATCGCAATTGGTCACGTCCCTAACAGCCAATTCGCCGGCGACCTCGTTGATCGCAACGACTCCGGCTACATTCAAACCCAAGGCGAACGGACCGCCACCAAAACCCCTGGCCTCTTCTCCGCTGGTGACGTCATGGACGATTACTACCGCCAAGCCATCACCGCCGCTGGCGAAGGCTGTAAAGCCGCCATCGAAGCCGAACGTTACCTCTCCGAAGAAGACGAGCCGACAGCTTAATTTTTCAAACCACCAAGGATGGTCCCCCAACCATCCTCACACTTCTCCCATCACCTTTCATCCCCCCTTCCGTTTCAAAAAAAACGACCTTCACACCAAACTCTCCTAAGAAAACTAGATCGTTTTCCAGCTACCTTACCCATTGCCATCGAACCCCCTTTCAACCTAGCCTTCTTCCATGCAATCAATGACCGGCTTTGGCCGAGGAGAAGCGACCACCACCACCTTTCATGTTGAGGTCGAAGCCTCCTCCGTCAATCGCAAGCAAGCCGAAGTCGCTATCAACTTGCCTCGTGGTCTAGCAGAACTCGAACCCATTCTCCGCAAAAAAACCCTCTCCCACTTCTCTCGTGGTCGCGTCAACCTCGCCATCAAACTCACCACTCTCGACCCCAACGCCTCCTCACTCACCATCGACACCGCAAAAGCGCAAGCCCTCAAGCTCGCCTTCGACCAACTCTCCCTGGACCTCGGCCAAAACTTCGAACTCACCACCCAAGACTTCCTCCGTCAAGCAGACCAATTCTTCCTTGAAAAAGGCTACGACCTCCAGCTCGTCCTCCCCGCAGTAGAACCAGCTCTCACCCAAGCCCTCACAGCACTCACGCTCGCTCGGGGAGAAGAAGGTCAAGCCCTCAAGACCGATCTCATTCAACGTCTCGCTACTTTACAAAACCTCACAGAGCAAGTCACCACCATCGCCCCCACCGTCCCCGTTCGCCAACGCGAACTCCTCACTCAACGACTCAAAGAAGCCAATCTCGAAATCGATCCCAACGACGAACGAGTCCTTAAAGAAATTGCCCTCTTCTGTGATCGCTGTGACATCTCCGAAGAACTCACCCGTCTCGCCGCTCACTTTCAAAAATTCACCGAATTACTCACGACCACCGACCCCGTAGGTCGTCCTCTCGACTTTCTCTGCCAAGAACTCAACCGTGAATTCAACACCATTGGCTCCAAAGCCAATAACTCCGAAATCGCCCATCACATCGTAAATGCGAAAACAGAACTCGAAAAAATCCGAGAACAGGTCCAAAATATAGAATAACGATGAAAAAACTTTGCGCACTCATCCTCCCCCTCCTTCTCGCAACCTGTGGACCTTCTTCCAGCAGGGGCGGAAGCTTCGGCCGTCACGACCACTCTACCCCACCCGGAGTCAACGTCTCCCTCATGATCACCGCAGGACAATATGGTCGGCACAAAATGCTCCCCATGTCTCCACGCTACATCACCATCCATACCACTCAAAGCTATAGCTCTGGTGCCGGAGCTCGCACTCACGCCAAAATTTTACAACGCGGAGGCCTCAAATCAAAAAACAACTCTTTAGGTTATCTCACTTGGCACTTTAGCGTCGATTCTCATTCCGTCTACCAAAGCCTTCCCACAAATGAGCAAGGCCAACATGCCGACTACGAAGGAACTGGTAATAAATACTCCATCGGAATCGAAATGTGCGAAAACCGCGATGGCTCCTTCACCGCCACCAAAGACCGCACTGCTCGCCTCACCGCACAGCTCATGAAACAGCACAACATTCCTATTAGTCGAGTCGTCGGTCACCACGAATGGGAACGCATCCGTTATTCTGATGGTAAAAATCTCGGCTTTAAAAACTGTCCTAAGCCCCTTCTCGACAACGGCAAATACGGCTCCAAGTGGATCGCCTTCAAAAAGCAAATTCAATCTCATCTCTAAAAACTGGGAATATCTCCCCCAGTTCACGTTTCCTACTGACATCCGATAGGAAACGCAATGGAAGATCAAAACCCTCACCACCCTCGATTGCGAGCGAAAGCTTTCAAATACCCGAGGAAGTGTTTTGTTAGATTTCTGGGCTGAGTGGTGCGGACCTTGCAAAGCAATGAACCCAATTCTTGAGCAACTCGCAAAAAACCAAATAGGTCGAACAACCATTGCTCGCATCAATGTAGCGCAAGAACCTGCTCTCGCTCGACAATTCGGCGTTCAATCCGTTCCAACCCTCTTAGTTTACCGAGACGGTAAAATCCTTAAACGGCACAGTGGATTCACTAACGAGGACGAAATTTTGGCACTCATTTCATAGTAAGCATAGGTTATGAACGTAGAAAGAGAAGAAGGCGCATCTAGACCGTTTTCCAAAAGTTCGTTCGTTTATCGCCGAGAGAGAATTTCTTG
>CAZUEC010000232.1:0-4140 GCA_964618865.1 uncultured Roseibacillus sp.
TTCCGGAGAGAATTTCTCGGCGATAAACGAACGAACTTTTGGAAAACGGTCTAACGAGGCAGTGAGACGAGCTAAAGATTCGCTTCGCGTAAATCACAATTTATGATGGGTGCGAGTATATTACCGAACAATTTAAAATAGGAGAATGATTGGCACGAGTTATGCAGGCTTAATTTCGTGAAGAAAGCGGGCCTCTTACTAGACATGGACGGAGTAATTTATCGTGGAAACCATCTCATCGAAGGAACCAAGGAGTTTCTCTCTTTTCTGAAAAATGAAGGTATTCCCTATTTATTCCTAACGAATAATAGTCAACGCACTCGACGTGACATTACAATGAAGCTGCACCGCCTTGGAATCGAGGCCACAGTGGAACAGGTCTTTACCTGTGCGGTGGCAACTGCTCGCTTTCTTGCCGATCAAAAGCCGAACGGGACCGCATACGTAATAGGTGAAAACGGTCTCGCCAACGCTCTCCATCACAATGGCTATACTGTGGTTGAGGACGACCCCGACTACGTGGTGGTGGGGGAAGGACGAAACCTTAACTTTGAGATGGTCGAGCAAGCAGTTCGACTCGTTGATAAAGGAGCCAAGCTAATTGCAACAAACATGGACTACACCTGCCCTACCGAGAAAGGAATTCGTCCAGGTTGCGGAGCTACGGTCGCCATTATCGAAAAGGCAACTGGCCGCGAAGCCTTCTCGGTTGGAAAACCAAGCCCTGTGATGATGCGTATGGCTCGCAAGGAGTTAGGTCTACGCACCAACGAGACCATTATGGTGGGCGACACGATGTATACCGATATTCTCGGCGGCGTGCAGATGGGCTACCGAACGGCATTGGTTCTCAGTGGCCATACCACCCAAGACGAACTTGCACACTACGGCTATCAACCTGACATCGTGGTGGATCGCTTGAGCCTTCTTCCCCAAGAATGGATCCTAGGATTAAAGGCCATTGCGGCTTAGCGAGCCTCTTCTCGGCATCGAACTTACTCACTATACCTAGACCGAATCCCTAAGAAAAAGCCTTCGCCTCTTCCCAGAGCTGGTTCATTTCATCGATGGTGGCTTGTTCCAAACTCACATCTCGACTCTTGAGAGTTTGTTCCAGAAAGGCGAAGCGCTTCTCGAATTTAACATTCGTTCCTTCCAAGGCTACTTCGGGATCAATCTTAAGCTTACGGGCCAGATTAACAGTGACGAAGAGCAGATCTCCAATTTCTTGTTCGAGTTCGCGATGAGCATCTTCCCCTCGTTCAACGCGGGCGAGCTCTTCTTTCACTTCACCCAATTCTTCCTCAATTTTTCCGACAATTCCCTGGGCTTCACTCCAATCGAAACCAACTTTTGCGGCCTTCTTCTGCAACTTATATCCTCGTAGGGTTGCGGGTAATCCTTTGCCTACTCCATGAAGGTAAGGCTGGTCTTCATTACCCTTTTCGGCCCGCTTAATTTCCTCCCACTGCTTGAGTACCGCTCCACTATCATCAGCAGTGCTCTCGCCATAAACATGAGGATGGCGACGAATCAATTTTTCCGAAATTCCACGCGCTACATCATCGAGATCAAAGTCAGCACGCTCAGCGGCTAGCTCGGAATGGAAAACAACCTGAAGGAGCAAATCTCCCAACTCTTCCTGCAAATTTTCACCATCTCCAGATCGAATCGCGGCGACAACTTCGTAGGCTTCTTCGAGTAAATTCGAGACGAGAGATTCATGAGTTTGCTCCGCATCCCAAGAACAGCCACCCGGCGCACGCAAGCGATGCATAATCGCTCGCAAACGCTCGATCTGGCGGCCTTTGTCCGCACAAGTCATCATTTCCTCATCAGTCATGAGCTAGTGATAGCTCATTGCCGCCAGACCGCAACTGCTGCATCCTCTTTTTCGAGAAGAGACTATTTTCCGGTCGAACTCACTCTTTCTCAGGTCGAATGACTTCGGTAAGCACCTCATCTGAAGAGCCGAAAGAACTAGAAGAACTCTTCCAGAGCGCTCTCTAGCGAAAGCATTATTTCTTCTAACTATTTCTTTTCCGCAAGGTAGACGTAATGCTCTTTGCGCTTCGCGCGCTCGTGTTTGGCAGCGGGATATTCTTCGGTCCAGAATTTCGCTTTTTTCAAACTGCGGAAGAGGCGAGGATCTTTTTCGACGGCCCAAAAGGCAATGCGGCCTTGTGGGGTAAGTGCGGCCTTGAGCAAGGCGAGTCCCTCTCCTTGGTAGAGTTGCGAGTTCTGAGGTTGCAGAAGTGAAGACGGGCCGTCGTCTACATCAAGAAGGATGGCATCATACTTTTCTCCTCCTTCTGCCGCCCGCCGAATGCAGTCGTGCACATCGGAGACGATGATCTCAGTTCGAGAATCGGCGAGGATGTCGTCATTGTATCCCTTCATCAGCTCCTGATTCCAGCGAACGACTTCGGGTAAAAGTTCGGCGACTTCGACTCGGGCGTCGGGACCAGTGATTTCGAGAGCACGTCGCAAGCTGAAACCAAGACCGAGTCCGCCGACAAGGACGCGAGGATTTTTACGTTTGTCTACAAAGTCGCAACCGATGTCAGCTAGCATCCGCTCAGACAAGGTCAGGCGTGTGCTCATGACCTGACGGTCGTTCATGTAGAGGTAATAGTCACCATCGTGTTCAATGAGCCGAAAGTGAGCGCCATCGGGAGCATGGGTTTCGGCGACATTAGTAGTGGGCTTCATGAAATGGTGCTGCTCTTAGAGCCTATGCCGCGGTGCTTTGCAAGCCGCAGCAATTCGATGTTGGTAAGATATTCGAATATTCGCGACTCAATTGTGAGTGCTTCGCTTGCTTTCGGAGAGCTTTTGAGGTTTGGTGCTCCCACCATGCTTCCCTGGTTTGCCAACGGTCAATTCCCTCTCTTTCTCGCTCCGATGGCGGGCGTGACGGACGTGACCTTTCGCACCATCTGTAAGGAAATGGGAGCAGATGTGATGGTCACTGAGTTCGTCTCGGCGGAAGGTATCATGCAAGCCGACCACCGAACTCGCAAATACACCGAATTTACCGACGAACAGCGACCGGTTGGGGTTCAACTCTTCGGGGCCGACGGCGCGCGAATGGGCGAGGCCGCTCATAAAATCATCGATTGGAAACGACCTGACTTCATCGATATCAACTTTGGGTGCCCTGTGAATAAGGTGGTTTCTAAGAACGGCGGCTCCTCTCTACTGAAAGACTGCCCGCTCTTGGCCGCTACCGCCCGCGGCATCATTAAGGCGGTGGGTGATCAAGTTCCGGTGACTGCAAAGATTCGAGCAGGCTGGGACCTTACCACTATCAACGCGGAAGAAGTCTGCAAAATCTTGGAATCGGAAGGCATCGCCAGTATCGCCGTGCACGGTAGAACGCGTTCTCAGGGCTACTCTGGAGAAGCAAATTGGGATGTCATCGATTTAGCCGCACGAGCCGTTCAGATTCCAGTGATTGGAAATGGCGATATCACGAGTGGTGAGATTCTCGCCAAACGCAAAAACGAAACGGCAGTCTCGGGCCTGATGATCGGCCGCGCGGCGATGCAAAATCCATGGATTTTCCAGGAAGCTAAGCACTTCCTCAAGACCGGACAAACCCTGCCACCGCTTCCCGTCACCGAACGTTGGCCGCTCATTCTCCGCCACTGTCGACTCGCGATCCATTCCGACCGTTATGGCGATGAGCGCCACACCATGATGGCAATGCGCTCTCGGCTCATGGCTTATTGCAAAGGGTTCCCAGGCTCGAAGGCGCTGCGGCGGGAGCTATCGCAGGTGGAGTCAGTGGCGCAATTAGAGGATCTGGCGGCGAAGCATTTGCAGGGGGTTCAAGAAGAGAATTTGAGCGAATTAGAAACGGCTTCTTCACGAGATGATTCCTAACAGGCTTAGGTTTACCTGACCGCTCATAGGCGATTTTTTAAAAACCACGTTTCTGACTCTTGTTGAAAGCAGAAGCAACTTGTAACCGTTGTGTCGTGATGCGCGTTCTTTTACTACTTCTTGGCCTCAACTCATGAAGAAGGCGAGTTACGGCACTTACTTTTCTGGCAAATGGCACACCAAAGCGCAACCAGAAGGAATCTTCGATACCATACGTCACCAACGGCCTGGGATGCCCAACCAAACACCTAA
>CAZUEC010000233.1:0-4135 GCA_964618865.1 uncultured Roseibacillus sp.
TCAAACCTTAAAAAAACTCGATAGACGAATAGACTTTTGAAAAATGGTCTAAATAAGACCGCCGCCAGACTCACTCGAGTCTGGCGGCGTTTTAGTCGTCACTTTCGGACCCGCACTCACGGACGAAAGTTAACTCTAACTTTGGGTAACCTATTATGAAGTTGAACATCGTGTTCCAATGCAATGTTCAGAGGTTAAGACTCTCCAGTTTCAAAGAAGTTCAAAACTTGTAGAATATTTTTTCACAAACTTTGGCGCCCCTCAAAGGCACGCGTCAAAGTCAGGTCATCAGCGAACTCTAATCCTCCACCGACAGGCAACCCTTGTGCGAGCCGAGTCACCTGACAGTTCTGGTCCCGCAGCACATCCGCTAAATAACTCGCCGTAGCCTCCCCTTCCACATCCGCTCCCACCGCGAGCACAACTTCCAACCTTTCTTCACTATCACGAACACGTCGAATCAGTTCGCCGATCCGTAAATCATCAGGAGTAACGTTATCAAGAGGAGAAAGCTTTCCTCCCAAACAATGATATAACCCTTTAAAAACTCCAGAACGCTCTAATGGCAAGACTTCAGCCGGTTGCTCGACCACACAAAGCCGACTCTTATCTCGCTTCAAATCAGAACAAACAGGACAGCCGGACTGAGTCGCAAAGAAACCACAAATCTCGCAGCTCTGGACCTCAGTCTTAGCCTCATGAAGAGAAGCTGCCAGTTCAAGAGGATTCGCCCTCTCGCTTTGCAACAACCAAATCGCGATTCGTTCCGCACTGCGAGGCCCCACCCCAGGGAGCTTCTTGAACTCCCGAATTAACTCCCCCACCACTTCCGGATAATCAATGCGTGCCATCTTCTCGAGATGCTAGCGCAAGCCACAAAATTCACCAAAAAAACCTCCGTCAGAAAAAGAGATGAATCACCACCCAAAGTCAAAATCTGCTCATTAAACACATTTTCACCAAATCAACCCCCTTCAAAAGCAGCAAATATCCGACTAAAAGGCCATTTTCATTAAAAATAAAACCTGGAAATGACCACTATCAGAAAAAACAGCGCGTTTTCGTCTTGCGAAACAACAAGAAAACGATAAAAATTCACAACTACAGCAAATATGGCCAAAAAACAAAAACTAGACGGCGCCCAGGCGCTCATCAAGACCCTCGACGACTTGGGGATCGAATTTATTTTTGGATACTCCGGTGGAGCGGCCATTCCTATCTTCGATGCCCTCGAAACCGTCAAAACGAAGATGAAATTCATCCTCGTCCGTCACGAACAAGGAGCTGTTCACATGGCAGACGGTTACGCTCGGGCTACGGGCAAACCTGCCGCCGTTTTAGTGACCTCAGGACCAGGAGCCGGCAACACCGTAACCGGATTGATGACTGCTATGATGGACTCTGTTCCCATGATTGTCCTCTGCGGCCAACAGGTCACTTGGATGCTCGGGAAAGACGCCTTCCAAGAAGCAGATATTTTCGGCATCACCGTTCCAGTGGTGAAGCACAACTATCTCGTAAAAAACACCAACTCTCTCTCTCGTATCGCACGCGAAGCTTACCACATTTCGACTACAGGCCGCCCTGGCCCAGTCTTAATTGATATCCCAAAGGATATCTCCTCTGGTGATTTTGATGGAGACATGAATGCCGACCTGAACCTTCCCGGCTACGATCCTTACGAATCTCTTAACATTGAGCCCTCCGCTATCGAAGAAGCTGCTGCTCTCATTGCACAAGCAAAACGCCCAGTCATTCTTGCGGGCCAAGGCTGCATGATTTCCAGAGCAGACCAAGAACTGATGCAAGTCGCGGAAACCCTCCAATGTCCAGTGACCTCCACCCTCTTAGGAAAGGGCGTTTTCCCAGAAACTCACGATCTTTCCCTCGGCATGTTAGGGATGCACGGGACAGCCTATGCCAACAAGGCCATGGTCGAATGCGATCTCCTTCTCAATGTCGGTTCTCGTTTTGACGACCGCATTATCGGTAAACCAGATAAATTCTGCCAAAACGCTAAGATCATTCACATCGATATCGATCCTGCCGAAATGGACAAAATGATCCGTCCAGATGTGCAAATCGTAGGCGATGCCAAAGCCGCTCTGACCCAACTCATCGAGAAAATCCAACCTCTCGAAACGGCTGACTGGCTCGCCAATCTCGATGGATATAAAAAGAAATTCCCTCTCAGCTATCGCAAACAAGGCGGACTGCGCATGCAGCAAGTCATCCACGAACTCTACGAACAAACCGAAGGCAAAGCCATCGTTTCCACCGATGTCGGCCAACATCAAATGTGGGCGGCCCAATTCTATAAAAACAACGAGTCCTACCATTGGCTTTCCTCTGGTGGTGCAGGAACCATGGGCTTCGGTTTCCCCGCAGCCATTGGTGCTCAATTAGCCCACCCCGAGAAATGTGTAATCTCCATTTCCGGAGACGGAGGATTCCAGATGACTCTCTTTGAATTAGCTACCGCGCAAATTCATAAACTCCCAATCAAGATTGTTGTTCTCAACAACCATTACCTCGGCATGGTTCGACAATGGCAAGAACTCTTCTTCGAAAACCGAGAATCCGGAGTAGACCTTTTAGGCAATCCCGATTTTTGTAAACTCGCTGCAGCCTACGACATTCCTAGTGTCAACATCAAACGCCCGGCCGATGTTGCTCGTAAAGTAGAAGAAGCTCTTGCTTACAACGACGGACCCATCCTAATTCACGCCGAATGCGTGAAGACCGAAAATGTCTTCCCTATGATCCCTGCTGGAGCAGCCATTGAAGAGATGATTACCGAGCCGCCCAAAACGCAAATGGCCAAACCTGTCGGCTCAACCTAGTCATCTCACGAGAATCAAAAGAGGAAGATTTGCACCTTCCTCCTCGACCTTCTCCTTCCCTTATCCTCGCGTATTTTTTAACGCAAAAATTTTTTCTATGAAAACTATCGTCACTACCGACACCCCCCTCGAAGATATCGCTCGCGGGGGCGCGCATACTCTCTCCGTTCTCGTCAATAATGACCCAGGCGTCTTAATGCGTATTTGCCAAGTCTTCGCTCGCAGAGGATTTAATATTGATTCCCTCGTCGTATCCCAAGGTCGCAGTAAAGATTTCTCCCGAATGACCATTGGTATTTCTGGAGACCCAGAAGGCCTCGAACAAATCATCAAACAGGTGAACAAACTCATCGACGTCATTCACTGCTACGAGCACAACGCCGAAAATGCAGTCGTCAAAGAGATGTTACTCGTCAAAGTTTTGGTCAATTCAGCCGCTCGCACAGAAGCCTTGCAAATTGTCGATCACTTTGGAGGCAAAGCCTTAGACTTAACGCCGAAATCCATGATTGCGATGTTTCAGGGCGATAGCCCAAAAATCGACGCTGCAGTCGGGATGCTATCCTCTTTTGAAATCATCGAAACCGTCAGAACCGGAAAAGTTGTCATGGCCAGAGGCGAACAACCAACCTAAACTACCCCCGCCATGAAAGCTCTTATTGTATCAACTGCACTCGCTTGCCTGACCGCCTTTTCATCAGCTGAAGAACCTACTGACAAGGCCCTAACTGCTGCGGAAAAACTCATCGAAACGATGGGAATCCGCGAAGAAATGGCCACCGGCTTCAAAGCCGCCATGGAACCAATGCTGCAACCAATGATCCAACAAATGGGTCTCAACGAAAAGCAAGTGGAAGAACTCAATGCTATTTTCACAAGCTGGTGGGAAGATGACATCGATCAAGAAGCGATTGTTTCACAGTTCAAAGTCCTCTACGCCAACTCCTTCACTCTTGAAGAACTCACTGAACTCCAGCTTTTCTACCAAACTCCACTCGGCAAGAAAGTGCTACTCTCCATGCCTGAACTCACTCAAAAGGGAATGCAAATCGGAATGACCGCAGCTCAAGCAAAGCAAGCTCAACTGATGGAGAAAATGCAGGCCTTCCAAGAGCAACTCACAGAAGAAGCTCCTGCAGAAGAAAAAGCAGCAGAGTAATTCTGCACTCTTCGTTTAAACTCTTTTTCAAAGAGCCTCGTCGGAAGACGAGGCTTTTTCATTGTCCCTCATATCACCTAATTAGACCGTTTTCCAAAAGTTCGTTCGTTTATCGCCGAGAGAGAATTTCTTG
>CAZUEC010000234.1:0-4115 GCA_964618865.1 uncultured Roseibacillus sp.
AATTCATATTGGATCTCAACCGGGATCAGATTGTAATTCAGGCAAGAAATGGTGACCATACCATCGTAAACACAGTGGTTACTGGCACGATCGATTTCATGGTAGGTGTCTTTTACACCTTCCAAGTCATTGACGACGGAGCGGGAGCTCTTTCTCTGGTCGTTGCCGAACGCGACGACCCCGCCAACACGATCAGTGCTACTGCTGAACTCACGGCAGACACTTCTGATGTGAATCATGTCATCTTCTACAACCGAGAGGCTGCTGGAAGAATGTCGAGTCTCCATGAAGTTACAATTGCAGTAGCTCCTGTTGTTATTCCTCCAGGAGACGGAATTGAAATTGTGGATTGTAGCTTTGATCCTGCAGCAGGAGCCGATGGTAGCTTTACCATTACTTGGACTTCACAAGAGACTGTAACTTATTCCATTAATGGTTCTACCGATTTAGTAGACTTCGGTATTAGCGTTGCTACGGGTATCGATGGCGAGGCTGGAACAACGACTTTGACCTTCGAGAATCCAGATCCAGCCGCAGATAGTCTTTTCTTCCAAGTTTCCGACGAATAGGAAGTAACTGACAGAGGAAGATTTTTTCAAGGGCGGTGGCGTATTAAGTCACCGTCTTTTTTTGTTTTTGTTCGAAGAGGGAGATTCTTCTCTTGGTTGTAGGTGGACTTATTATCGTTGGTTTTATCGAAGGTCGGTTCAGCCCTTTGCGGTTACTGGGCTTGGGTTTTGAGTTTTAGAAATTGCTTTCGCATTGTGGTTAGTACTTCGGCATGTTCGGGGGCGTTGACGAGGTCGGTTTGTTCGAGAGGATCTTCTGCGAGGTGGAAGAGTTGTTCGAGGTCTTGTTCTGGCCAGAAGAGGTATTTGTAGTCTTTGCGGACGAGGGCTTCGGAGGCAGGGATAAAGGAGGCGTTACGAAGGGTGGGATGCTCGTAGAAAAATTCGGTGCGCCAGGTTGGTTTTTCGTTAGCAAGGTAGAGGGGGGAGAGGTCTTGGCCTTGCATGCCTTTCGGAGTGATTTGTTTGGTTGCGGAGAGGATGGTGGGAGCGAGGTCTACGTTGAGAGTAAAGTCTTCATTTTTGGTGCCGTGTTTTGATTTTTCCATGCGAGGGTCGTGAATGATGAGGGGGACTCGAATGCTCTCTTGGTGAGGGTACCATTTGTCTGCGAGGCCGTGTTCGGCATGGTAGTAGCCATTGTCGGTGGTGAAGATGACGAGGGTTTGGTCTAGGATGCCTTGTGACTCGAGTTCGGCAATGATTCGACCGCAGGTGGCATCTACTTCGGTTGCGAGGCGGTAGTAGTTTTTCATCATGCGTTGGAATTTTTCAGGAGTGTCGAATCGCCAGTGCCAGCGTCTTCGGCCTTCGTTTTTTTCATTAAAGAAATCGGGAAGCTTTTCCCATGCTTCCTGAGTGGCGGTTTCTGGAACGGGAATGGTGACGTCTTGATACCACTTCATGCTTTCGGGTTGAGGGCGAAATTGCTCGGGATGGTGGTCGACGGCATGGGTGGCAAAGAAGGCGACGGTGAGGCAAAAAGGTTTGTCTTTGGGACGAGTGGTTAGAAATTGAAGGGCGTCATTTTCGTTGCGTTTGGTGACGTGAATTTTTTCTCCATCGGGGGTTTGGTACCAGTGTTTTCCAGAGTAGGAGGTTCCGAAGTCGAATTGATCAGCGGGGAATTTGCCATTGTGCCATTTGCCGACGTGTCCGACGTGGTAGTTATTGGCTCGTAAAATGGCGGGGTAACTTTCTTCGAAGGGAGTTTGCCATTCTTTAAAGCCACGGCAGCCATGACGTGACATCCATTGACCGGTGAAGAGGGTGGCACGACTGACTCCGCAGATGGAGGTGGTGACGCAGTTGTGGTTAAATTGAATCCCTTTAGCGGCTAGTTTATCGAGGTGAGGGGTTTGGACGATGGGGTGACCGGCAGAGCCGAGGGTGTCGTGACGCCAATCGTCGGCGAAAAGAAGGAGGACGTTGAGAGGTTCTTTGGCGAGTAGGGAGGAGGAGGTGGCGAGAGTGAGGAGAGTTAAGAGGTGGTATTTCATGGTGAGATGTTGAGGAGGAATATGATTGGGGAATACGGTTGGTGTGGGAGTGGTCTGACAAGAAAAAGGGGTGGTCAGTTTGCGAGTTTTCGCAATGGGCAAAAGGATGAACTTTTTGCTCCTGTTATTTTTTTTGAGGAAATTTGAGGCTTGATTGAATCAATTTCATGAGAAGGGCGGTCTAGTCTTTGCTAAGCGGCGAATTTGAGGCATTCTGAGGAGGTAGAGAATGGCCGAGATTGCAGAGTGTTCCGAATGTGGCTGCGAGATGAATGTCTCGGCGGCGGCTCCTTTTGATCGGGTTGTTTGTCCCAGTTGTGGTGTGGAGGTTCGAGTGAAGGTGGATTTTGGAAACTACATGCTCCAGAAGCGATTGGCTTATGGGGGGATGAGTGTTTTGTTTGTGGCGGTGGACCAGACTTTGGGCCGAGAGGTGGCGGTGAAGGTCTTGAATGAGGAGTATTCCGGTGATGAGGTGCGGATTGCTCAATTCGAGAATGAGGCGGAATTAACGGCGTTGGTGAGCCATCCTAATGTGGTTCGAGTTTATTCGGTGGGGAGAGCTTTTGGAAGGTTTTACATTGCGATGGAGTTGATTGCGGGGAAGACGCTTGAGGCTCGTTTGGAGGAGGGGGAGGGGATTTCTGAGAAGGAGATGTTAGAGATCGCTTTGCAGGTCACTGCTGGTTTGAAAGAGGCGAAGGCCTCGGGATTGATTCACCGTGATATTAAGCCAGGAAATATTCTCGTTGATGAGCATGGAGTGACTAAAATCGTTGATTTTGGGCTTTCTTTGGTCACGCAATCGGGTTCTGCACAAGCGAAGGAGATTTTTGCGACTCCCTATTATGCCCCTCCTGAGGCTCTTGAGGCAGGGGTGGAGGATTTTCGAAGTGATATTTATGCCTTAGGAGCGTCGATTTATCATGCTTTGGCAGGGAAACCTCCTATCGAGACGAGTTCTATGGATACGAATGTGCTTCTTGAAGCTAAGCGGCGGATACCGCTTTTGCGAAAGGTTGCTCCTCAAGTTGCTCCTTCCACAGAGGCATTGGTGTCGAAGATGATGGCTTTCGACAAGGGTGAGCGCTGGGCCAGTTACGATGAAGTGACGGAAGGAATTCGCAGAGCTTTGAATGGGGAAGCGCAGGTTGGGACGAAGACCAAGAAACGGAGGAATGGTAAAAAGGCGGCGGGATTCTGGTTAGGAGGGGGGCTGGCAGCTCTTGTGGTTTTAACGCTTGGAGTTATCTCAATACAGAAGAGGGAGAACAATGAGGAGGTCGTGAACCAAGAGGTGAAGCCGGCTTCTCGATTGGAGGCAACTGAGCCTAGTGAAGCGATTTTGATTTCGAGGACATATCGTCGAGCGCGTGGGGCCTTGAAGAATGGGAATTTGAAGGAGGCGGAGTTTAATTTTAAGAAGCTTTTTCAGAAGGCTGAAGTCCCTGAGCCTACTTGCTCTTGGGCGGGAGTGGAGGCTGGTTTGTGTGCTTTGTTGGATGGGCGATCTGGGGATGCTCGCCTTGTTTTTGAGAGGTTGAATGAACGATTGGAGACTTCTGATTTGGAAGAAGAGACGAAGTTTTTATTAGAGGATTTATTGCGTGATTGGAATCAGTTGGAGCCGATGATTTTGGAGGATGATTGCCCTTCGTCTCCTGATGAAGCGATTGTCGAGTTTGCGAAGGCTTTGGGAAATTGGGAGAAGGGAGAGGTAGGTTCGGCCCAGTTTTTTGAGGCGATGGTGAACCAAAAATTTAATGATAAAAAGGATTGGGTGGCAGGTTATCAGGAGTGGGCGGTGAAGTTGTCCCATGATGCTCAGCTTTTGGAAGAGAAGAGTCCTAATTGGAAACAAGCTTGGTCGAAGGATGCTCGAGATGAAGAGTTGTCGCGGTTGGAAAAATTAGAGAAGGAGTTGCAGACTTCTGGGAGGGCCGCTTTTGTGGTTGCGAGTTGGCAGCAATGGCTTAAAGGAATGCGCGCAAGTAAGAGACAATCTGAGCAAGAGAGCTAATTGAGAATGGATAAGGTGGAGATTTAT
>CAZUEC010000235.1:0-4110 GCA_964618865.1 uncultured Roseibacillus sp.
AAATTTGGGACCGTTCGGTTTGCGGGCAGTGGAATTTTTGGTTTCTAACATTCCATTGTCGATCCAAGAACGGATGAGGTCGGTTGCTTGTCGTTCGATTTTGTCTCCCTTGGGAGGCATAGTTGGTTCGGCGGTTCCAATTGTGACGGTGTAGAGTTTGGAGGCGGCGCTATCTCCGGGGATCGCGATTTTCCCTCCGGAGCTTCCGTTGAGTAGGGCGGGGAAGGAGGAGAGGTCGAGGTCTCCTTTTTTTTTGTCAGGGTTGTGACAGTTGAGGCAGGATTGCTCAAGGATGGGATAGATGTGATCTTCGTAAGTCGGTTTCTCTGCAGCGCTTAAGAGGGGGGCGAGCAGGAGAGCGAGAAAGAAAAGCAACTTCATGAGGAGGTTTGCTAATGGTTAAAGATGAATTCTTTGGAGTTGAGGAGAGCCCAGAATAGGTCGGGATAAAATTCGGAGGCGATTTCTTCGGGGGTTTCGCGGTGGTTGGTGAGAAGGTGTTGTAGTTCGGAGGGGGTTGGTTCACGGGTCAGGGTGCGGAGGTAGAGTTCGGTGATGATTTTTTGGGGGTTTGGTCCATGTTGTTGTTCGATTTTTTCGATGAGTTTTCCTCGATAAATTCGGTCGTGGGTGGATTCTCCGTTCAGGAGGTGAAGGGCTTGGGAGAGGTTGGGTTCCATTTTGACTTCACAGGAGCAAACGGTGGTTCGGGTGGCTCTTCCGAAGGTGGTGAGAAAGTAGTTGGTTATTCGGCCGTCTTCGATCTGAACGGCGCGAGAGTCTTTTGGCATGCCATGGAATTGGTTGGGGGTGTTTGTGACTTGAGAGATGATGTCGAACAGGATTTCGGCTCGTAGGCGACGGATGCGGGATTTGGAGAAGTTGGTTTCGTCGAGGGCGTTGGTTTCGTTGCTTTGGGTTGAGAGTTGATAGGTGCGAGAGTTGCAGATGTCGCGGACGAGTTTTTTGATGTTAAAATCGTAGTCTTTTAATTGCTCGCCGAGGGCATTGAAGAGTTCGGGGTTGGAAGGTGGGTTTGAGATGCGAGCGTCATCGACTGGTTCGACGATGCCGGTTCCAAAAAAATGAGCCCAGACGATGTTTGCGATGTTATTGGCAAACCAAGGGTTGTCTTTTGAGGTGAGCCATTGGGCAAGTGTTTCGCGGCGACTGAGTTTGTCGGTTTCTATGGTGTCGCCACCGAGAAATGTGGGAGGGATGCTTTTTTTCGTGACGGGATGATTGATTTTTCCTTGTGCATTATCAGAAATGATGTGTTCGTGAGGGTCTTCTCCTTCTTTACGTCTGACTTGAGAGAAGAAATTCGCAAAGCCATAGTAGTCATTCATGGTCCAACGGTCGAAGGGGTGGTTGTGGCATTGAGCGCATTGGATTCGGATTCCGAGAAAGACTTGGGCTACATTCTCGGTGATTTTTTTGATGTCTCTTTCTAATTTATAGTAGTTGGTTTGTGGGGTGTTGAGTGTTCCTCCAGAGCTTGCGATTTGCTCTCTTACGATTTGATCAAAAGGGGTGTCGGAGGTGACTTTATTGTGGAGCCATTGGTGCCATTTTTTTGCGGCTTTAAAGGTGATTTGTTTGGCATTGTTTCCGGTAGAACGGATTTGTAGAAGTTCGGCCCACTTCATGACCCATATTTCATTGAATTCTTTTCGTTCGATGAGTTGTGCGATGAGTTGAGAACGTTTGTTAGGGTTGGTGTCGGCAATGAATTTTTCTCGTTCTTCTGGAGTGGGAAGTAGTCCTATTAAGTCAAGATGGATGCGACGTAAAAAGCTTTCATCACTGCAAAGGGCGGAAGGAATGAGGTGGAGTTTGTGCAGTTTGGTATGGACGTGTTCGTCGATGTAGTTGTGAGGTTTGAGAGAGGGTTGGCGGTAGTTGGATTTGGACGGAACTACGATGTTTTGGCTACCTTGGGTAAAGGTGTGAAAACGGGCCATGAGAAAGGCTTCACCTTGACGGGTGGAGAGAGCTTGGCCTTTGTTGGGGTTGACTTGTACAGAGCTATCATTAGAGCTGGTGAAGCTGGATAAGCTGGTGACATCGCGGTCGGTGCCGTCGGAGTATTCGGCTCGGACTGTGAGTTGTAAGCGTTGGTGAGGGCCTTTGAGTACTGCGGCGGCGGGTTCAACGGTGATGTTGGTGGGTAGGGCTATGTTATCAGGGTCGTAGTGGGCGCCGTCTTGCAGCCAACGAAGGATGGTGTTGTAGTAAGGGTGTTGTTGGTCAAAGATTTTTCCGCCGGTATGAGGGACTGTTCCGGTGGCTTTGGTAAGGAGGAGGGATTCTTCGGGGAGGGCGAGATTGATTCGACGTCCTAGTTGTTGTCGTGTGATGCGATGATGATCTCCTTTGGGGTCGTAACCGAAGAGCGAGAGCATAAAGCCATCTTGTCCGCGTGCGGAACCATGGCAGGAGCCGGTGTTACAACCTGCGGCAGTGAGGGTGGGGACGATGTCTTGTTGGAATGAGATAGGTCGCTCTTGAGTGGCGTCTTTTATGGTGAGAGGGATTTCTTTTTTTTGGCCGCGAAAGTGGATGCGGATTTTTGTTTCTCCGTCGGCGAGGGGGCGTACGGTTGTGCCTTTGAGAGAGGCTAGTTCAGGTTTGAGGATGGTTATTTTTGCGGAGGCGCTTACGTCTCGGGTGGTGGCATTTTTGGAGTTGGCCAGAATAACGAGGCGGTGAAAGTCGGAAGCGGTTTCGAGGGAGATTTGAGAAGGAAAGACTTCGATGTTTACGAGATTGGGATCTGGTTTCTGAGGGTCTTCCCAGGGGGCGGTTTTTTCTTTGGGTTCTAGGGTGATGCCTTTTGGCCAAGGGGCTCCTGCTAGCAACCATTTTTCGAGAGTTTGGATTTCGTCAATGTTGAGAGGTTCGCGCGAGATTTTCTTGGAAGAAGGGGGCATGAATTCCTGGTGTCCAGGTGCGAGGAGAATGCGGCGGAGGAGTTCGGATTGTTTGGGGGATTGTTTGTTGAAGGCGAGTTCTTCGTCTCCGCCTAGCAGGAAGTCTTGAGAGGTATGTAATTTGAGTCCGCCTTTGCCTTCTTGCTCATGGTGGCATTCGAGGCAGTTTTGTTCGAGGATGCGGCGAGCTCCTGGGAAGGTGTTTTCCGCTCCCGGGATGCTCGAGCCGAGCGAGATGGTGAGAAGAAAAACGATGAAGATACGCGACATGGGAGCATTTTAAAACGTGTGCTGAGGCTCTATTCTATCGCGGCAAGAGTGTCTTTAGAGTTTTTATGATGTCGGTTTGGGGGGGTGTTCATCCGCGCCAAGTTGCGTTTTGTCCTCTGGTATCGATGTGAATGAAGGTGTTGTAGAGGCCGATTCCGCCGGTGAAGAAGCCTTCTTTTCGAAGTTCGGTTGCGATCTGGTAGGAGTCGCGCGAGCTTCCTTCGAAGACGAGGTCGAGGGCGCAATTTTTGGTGTGCCAAGATTGGGAGGCTCCTCGGCAAGCCTTGTTGTATGCTGGGCTACGGTAGGCGGAGGTGATGAGGGTGAGAGGACGGTTGAGTCGTTCTCGGATTTCGTCGGCAACAAAGAGAGTGGCAGGCATGGCGGGCCAGAGCTCAATAGGGGGGAGAGAGTTGGTGATTCCTCGCGTGGTTTGGTGGTGGGGGGAGATTACTTCGTGGGGCTGGATGTGGCGGAAGTGAAAGTTGGCCAAGAAGTCTTGGTAACTCAGTTTTTTCTGAGGAGAGGGTATTTCTGGCTTGGAAGTGAGGGTGGTGGGGGATTCGTTCTCGAGAGGTGATTGAGGAGTTGAGGCTGTTTTTGTCGGTGAGAGCTTTCGACTTTGTAGATAGTTGGCGCCGAGAGCGGTGCCTAACGTCAAAAGGACGGTCGATTCAAGCCAGCGACGACGAGTGGGAGTGGACCTCGTTTCGAACATATTTTCTTAAATGATTAAGAAAAATTAAATAAATGAAAGAGAGAATTGTGTTCGTTTGGGAGGGGGCTTTCTTTGCTGAGTGCGAATGGGATGTTGAGTTTTAATTGTAAGTTCGGGAGGGCTGAACTACTGGATATTTCGTGGCACAAAAAGGTGAGGAGTAGAAGTCGAAGGCGGTTTGTTTTTTTT
>CAZUEC010000236.1:0-4108 GCA_964618865.1 uncultured Roseibacillus sp.
CAAGAAATTCTCTCTCGGCGATAAACGAACGAACTTTTGGAAAACGGTCTAGATTCATGAAACACAGCCGAAACAACTCCCTCCCATCGAACCTAAAAGACCAAGAACAAAGCATGGACTCAAACTAACCTCTCTAACGAGGAATACGAAACCAGCTTCCATTCCACAAAAAAACCCTCCATCAGGAGGGTTTTCGAAAAATTTGACTAGAGAAACAATCACTATCGGTGGCGACGCATCAGAGCAACCGCACCAAGCAAAGCTAAAATCGCAGTCGAAGGCTCAGGAATCTTTTTATCATCAATCTCGAAACCAATTCCCTCGATACCAACCGTTCCAGTATTCAGAGAAACAGTCCCAGAAGTACCGCTCAGTAATGTGAAAACAGGATCTTCTCCAGAATCGACACCCACAAAATCAACCACCACATTCGTCACGTCGATTCCCGCGAAAAAGTTAATCGTGATAACCTGAGAGGCATCGAACTCAATGGCTGGAACTCCAAAAGTATCGCTCACCTCAGTCTCACCATCGTTTGCAACACCAAATCCAACGTTCCCAAAATCGGCAACCTCAATAACCAATTGATCGGCATCACTCAACAACACTGGCTCGGAGTCCGCAGCAATGTTCAAACCAGTAAAATCCAGAGTAAACGCCTGCGAAGTAACAATACCTCCGATAGAGGCCAAAAGGGTAACAAACTTTAACTTCATATGAATAATGCGAACTAGTTAACCTTAGCCTTTTTTTGACTAAATAGGCAAGATTTTTTGTCATTTTTCGAACAATGCTCAAAAAGAAGCTCCCACCGTTATCCGGTCGGAGCTTCTGATCTCTAAAAATTTCGCCCACAAATGAGCTTTACTCGACCACTTGCTCAATGCCTTCACCCGCTTTTTTCAGAGCATCTGCTCCTTTGTCAGCAGCCTCTTTCACCACATCGCCAGCCGCTTCCTTAGCCTTATCCATCATTGAATCAGCCGCTTCGGTAGCTCCTGTCGCAGCTTCGCCAGCCGCTTCCTTAGCCTTATCCATCATCGAATCAGCCGCTTCGGTAGCTCCTGTCGCAGCTTCGCCAGCCGCTTCCTTAGCCTTATCCATCATCGAATCAGCCGCTTCGGTAGCATCGCCAGCACCTTCTGCCACTTTCGAACCTACTTCTTTCACTGCATCACCGGCCTCAGACATCTTTTCCCCTGTTTCCTCAATCGCTCCCGCAGCTGCTTCACCTGCATTTTCAACAGTTTTAGCCGCCTCCTCACAAGACGTAATAACAAGTCCGGTTGCTGCAATTGCAGTCAAATATCCAAATTTTTTCATAGTAATCAGTAGTTTTTGTTGTGCCACCCCCTTTCACTTTTGTGAGGCGTTGCTGTTGTTCTGGACACCACGTTGAGCAAAATAGCCACATTTTTCAAGGAATTACCACTCGATCTAATCACCATAAATCTTCAATCTACCAAAGATCGAGACCACCTCAATACAATGTCCAGCCTGCTGGGAAAACTTCGAAATTGTCGTTCCTCCCCGCTCCGAATGCCCCTGCGAATTCGACTACGATTGCGAAATCTGTTGCCGCCCGTTCCGTATGCTCTGCAATGAATCCGGACAAGCCACCGCCTACAGCTTAGAAGACTAAGCTCATGACAACCACCAGCAATATCTCCGTCGTAATGGCCGTACGGAATGCCGCCCCCACCCTAGAAAAAGCCTGTCACTCCCTCCTCGCTCAAACACTGCTACCCAAAGAAATTCTTCTCATTCTCAACGGCTGCAATGATCAGACCCCCCAGATCGCCACCGCTCTCCAACAAACCCATTCTCAGATCCGAATCCTAAATTCTCCTCCCGAAGGCGGAGTTGCTCTCGCCGCCCGCCTCGGCTGCCAAGAAGCGCAATCCCCTCTCCTCGCCAGAATGGATGCCGACGATGTCGCCCATCCCCAAAAACTCGAGCATCAAGTCGCCAAACTCATCGAAACCAATGCCGACTTAGTCACCTCACACATCAAAACCGAGAACTCCCTCGGCGCAGGCCTCGAGCGCTTTGTCCACTGGGCCAACACCCTTCATCTCCCTCAAGATTTTCTCCACCAACGTTTTATCGAATCTCCAGTCATCCAGCCCGGCGTCCTCATGACCAAAAAAGCCTACTCCGCAGTAGGTGGCTACCAAGTCCAAGAAGGACCTGAAGACTACGACCTCTGGCTCCGACTCCTAGAAAACAAAGCCCGCTTTTTCCAAGCCCCCAACGCCATTCTCCACTGGCACGACTCCCCCACTCGACTCACTCGAAGCCATTCCGACTACTCGGAAGCTCGCATGACAGCCACCAAAGCCCAATACCTCGCCCGCCTCGAACAAGTGCAAAACCACGGCGTCGTTCTCGCTGGCACCGGACCCATCGGCCGCCGTCTTGGCAAATTTTTGCAACAGCAAAACATCACCCTCAAAGCATTCTTCGATGTCGCTCCTCAGAAAATTGGCAAAACCTGCCTCGGGCTTCCCATCCTAGGACCACAGGACTTCGGAGTCGCTCATCGCCAAGCCATCCTCCTCGGCTGTGTCGGACGAGGGAAACGCGAACAAGTTCGAAAACTAGCCCAAGAAATCGGCTACCAAGAGGGACTCGACTTTTTTGCGTGTTGCTAGGGTTGAGCAAAGGGCCGCCATTATGCTAAACCCCCCTTGCATGGGCAGAGCATTTGAATATCGGAGAGCCTCCAAAGAGGCGCGTTGGGACAAAATGTCAAAAATCTTTCCGAAGTTAGGGCGCACCATCACCATGGCCGCCAAAGAAGGCGGACCTGACCCCGCCTCCAATCCCAAACTTCGCGCCGCCATTGCCACCGCCAAAGCGGAAAACATGCCCAAAGACAACGTCAAGAAGGCCATCGAACGCGCCGAGGGCAAAGACGCCGCTGACTATCAAGAGGTCAACTACGAAGGCAAAGGCCCTCACGGCATCCTCATCTGGGTCGAATGCGCAACCGACAACAACACCCGCACCTTCTCCAACGTCCGCACCATTTTTAACAAAAACGACGGACTCTTATTAGAATCCGGCGCACTCGGCTTCATGTTTAATCGCAAAGCCGTCTTCCAATTTCCAAAAGAAAACCATGAACTCGATGAAATCGAACTCGAACTCATCGACTCTGGGCTCGAAGAACTAGAAGTCATCGACGACATCGTCCACGTCTACGGAGAATTCGAAGCCTTCGGCTCATTAGCAAAAAAAATCGACGACCTCGGCATCGAAACCACGAAGGGAAACCTCCAACGCATACCCTCCTCCCCCATGGAATTCAGTGAACAGCAAATCGAAGAAGCCGAACTCCTCATCGACAAACTCGAGGACGACGAAGACGTCCAGGCCGTTTACACCAACATCGCCTAAGCTCAAAAAACAAGCCCAACCTCAAGGGAAAACGGCCCTCCTTCCCCCTCCAAAGGCTGATAGAACCTTAAAAAAGCCAATGGTTCGAAAGCATCATCAAAACGCCATTTCAACCTACTTCTGCCCCTAACTCCCGGGTCATTTTAAAATTTTTGGAATAAGTAATCGACGAAAGCCCTCCTATTTCTCGATATTGTCTGCCAAAATGCAAACTGAATTTGAAGAACTCGTGGACGCCCACTACCAAGCGCTATACCGTTTTGGCTACTCCCTAGCTAAAACTCCAGAACGAGCTTCCGACCTCGTTCAGCAAACTTTTGTCAAATGGGCCGAAAAAGGCCACCAACTCAAAGATCGAACCAAAGCCAAAACCTGGCTCTTCACCACCCTCTACCGCGAACATCTCTCCCAAGCCAGACGCTCCACCAAATTCCCTGAACGAGACCTCGAAGAAGCAGAATATCAACTCCCTGCCAACCAAGCCAACGCCGACCGCAAGCTTGACGCCAAACGAGCAGTCAGCCTTCTCGAACAACTCGACGAAACATTTCGCGCTCCCCTCACCCTCTTCTTCCTCCAAGAACACAGTTACAAAGAAATCGCCGCCACTCTCGACATCCCCATGGGCACCGTCATGTCCCGCATCTCTCGGGGTAAAAAACAACTCCGTGAACTCATGGAAAGCGTTCCCGACTCATCCCAGAAC
>CAZUEC010000237.1:0-4105 GCA_964618865.1 uncultured Roseibacillus sp.
ATCGAGATAAACGTCAGAAGTTCATGCTTCATGCTGAGATTAATCTTTGTAGTCTTTTCAGGAGGGGGGAGGCTAAATTAGTGGCGACTTCTACGATGCCCTGTACGGCTTGTATGCAGACTCTTTGTGCTTATGGGATTCGAGAAATTTATTATCGTGAGGTTTATCAGGCTTCGGATGCTCCTGAGATTGCGAAGACCTATGGCATTAAGCTGGAGCAGGTAAAGGGGTAGGAGACTATTGTTTTTTTTCCAAAAACGATTTCTTGGAAAGCTCGTGGTAGAGGCCTTTGAGTTCTAGTAATTGGTGGTGGGTTCCTTGTTCGACGACTTGTCCTTGGTCGAGGACGAAGATGCGGTCTGCGTTTTTAATGTCGAGAGTCGATGTGCGATTACGAAGACGGTGCGGTTTTCCATAAGACGGTCGAGGGCGGTTTGGATGAGGTGTTCGGTTTCGGTGTCGATGCTAGCGGTGGCTTCGTCTAAGAGGAGGATGGGTGGGTCTTTGAGGAGGGCACGGGCGATGGAGAGGCGTTGCTTTTCTCCTCCGGATAACTTCACTCCTCGCTCACCAACGTTGGTGTCGAGCTGTTGGGGGAGGGCTTTGATGAATTCTTCGCAACAGGCATGGGAAAGGGCTTTCCAGAGTTGTTCTTCGGTGGCATCGCGGCGGGCGAGGAGAAGGTTTTGGCGTACGGTGCCGTTGAAGAGGAAGGCTTCTTGGGTCACGTAGCCGATGTTTTCCCGCAAGGAGGATTTGTCGATTTCGCGCAGTTCGTGTCCATCGATGAGAATGTGCCCTTCTTGGTACTGATAAAAACGAGGGAGAAGGTTGACGATGGTGGATTTTCCTGCGCCGGTTGGCCCTACTAAGGCAATGGTTTGACCGGGTAGGGCTTGGAGGTTGAGATTTGTGAGAGTGGCGCCGTTTTCTTTTTCGTCATAGGCGAAGGAGAGGTTTTTGAATTCGACTTTGGCGGCAAAGTTTGTGGGCAGGGGTTTTGCGTTTGTGAGGTTGGGTTCGTTTTCTGAGTCAAGGATTTCAAAGACTCGGTCTGCGGCTGCTCGGGAGGAGAGGAAGAGTTGGTTGAGTTGGCGCAAATTGCTGACAGGTTCATAAAAAAGCGAAAGGAGGAGGAAAAAGGTCACCAAATCGCCAATATCCATTTCTTTGCTGATGACGGCGTGTCCTCCGAAATAGAGAACGAGAGAATATCCTAACATTTGGACAAAGGACATGGATGGGTTGTAGACTGCCCACCAACGCATTAGGCGTAGGCTGGCTTGTCTAACTTTCTCGGAGAGGGCATTGAAATGAAGCAGTTCGTTTTTCTCTGCGGCGTAGGATTTGATTTGGCGAATCCCAGAAATATTGTCGTGGAGGAGAGAGTTGAGGTCTGAGGTGGCATCGCGTTGGGCTTTGTGGCGGTAGCGGGCATCTTTCGAGTAAATCCAGGCTCCGAGGATGAGAATTGGGATGGGGAGGGTGGCCCAGAGGCCAACCTGCCAGTCGATGATGTACATTACGGCGCCGACAGCTAATAGCTGGATGAAGGAGACGAGGCCTAATTCGATGCCGTCGATGAGGACTCGCTCCATGGAGGTTACGTCTTCGGCGACTCGTGTCATAATGTCGCCAGTGCGGCGGGTGTCGAACCAGCGCAGGGGTAGGTTTTGAATTTTGCGATAAAGGTCAGAACGAATGTCATAAATCACGTTCTGTTCGAAGCGGTTGTTGACCAAGATTCGTCCACAATTGAGTAAATCCTTGAGAAAAAAGCCGCCGATTCCGATGAGGACCCATTTTCCTAATTCGTGATGTCGTGAGGGGTCGGGAAGGATGTGACCGGTCACAAACCCTGCAATAGAGGGGAAAATGATGACTGAGAATGCCATCACTGAGGCGCAGAAAAGCTGGGCGGTAGCGAGACCGGGATACTGTTTCAGGTAGGAGAATACGCGTACGACGGAATTCATAAACGGGCTGCAACTAGAAGTAGGAAGTGGCTTTTGTAAAGACGTGTGCGTTTTGGCCACATTTTTCTGTTGTCGAGAGGGGGCAATTCTCACTAGGGTATCTCAATCCGACTGGCTGTTCTTTGGCCTTGTTGGAAGTACACACACGTTATGGCAAACGCATTTGGAATTATCGCCGCGCTTTTATTGGCAGCGGCCGCTTTTTTTGGATTTAATAACAAAAAGGCTTTGTTGGATCAACGGGCTGTTCTCGCAAGTGAAGAGCGTAAATTGGAACTCAATAACGAGACTTTTGAGGAAAGGAAAGTGGAGTTTGCCGAGCTTGAGGAAGCGACTAAAGTTGCCAATGAAGAGAACGCAGAGCTCACTGAAAAGCTTAATAGCCAGCTAGCGACGAATCAGTCGTTCCAGACTGAGATCGATGATAAGAAGAGTGCCGTTGAGTCTAAGAGAGCAGAGGTTACTGAAGGACAGGAAAAGCTGAGTCCTTTTGGTGATTTGGATAATCTCAAAGCGAAGCTTGAGAAGTTGAGTGTTGATTTGGCGACTTTGGACGGAGAGCTTTTACTTCGGAAAAATGAGATTGAGACTCGCTCAAACGTGAGCAATGTAACTCGGTCAGAAAATTCTGCTTTGGAGGATGTTTTGAACCGTTATGCAACGAAGAAGTCTCTCCCGACTCTCAATGCACGGGTATCCCGAGTCGTTACCGACCTTGGTTTCGTCATTTTATCTGGTGGCGACAATGCGGGAATCATTCGAGATTCTGTTCTTAACGTGCAACGGGGGGGGGCAACGATTGGGAAGTTAAAGGTGACTGCTACGGAGCCATCGAGTGCGGCGGCTAGTATGATTCCAGATTCTTTTGAAGGCGGGACGAGAGTGAGAGTGGGAGACCGTGTCGTAGCCGCTAACTAATTCATTTTTTACCAGCCTAACACATACAGCACACACCATGATTAAGAATATTTTTTACATTCTCACTATTCTGGCAGCAGGAGCATCGGCTTACTTTGGTTCTGTCACGAAGTCGAAGCTGAGTGGCACGATTGAGGAAACTGTCGATCGTTTTGATGATAACAATATCGCCGCTAAGAATATTGAGGATAAGGACGAGGACATTAAAGTTGCCAAGGACGAGAAAAAGACTGCCGAAGCTGGTCGCGATGAAACTGAGGCGAGTCTCGATAATGAGGCGTCTAAAGAGAATGGTCTCAAATCGACTCTTGCGGAATTGGAAGGGGAGATTGAGGGCCTTGATGCTGAACTCGAGCAAATCAACGGTGCCATCGCTACTGCTCAAGCGATTCTTCGGGAAATAGTTCCTGATGCCGGCAACTTAGGAATTGATGCCGTGGTAAGCCATATTGAGGAATTGGAGAATGACCGTAAAGAGAAGGAAGTGGAGCTTGAGGAGCAAACGGTTGTTGCTGCTAAATTCGAAAGAACAGTGGCTGCAGACCTTGCTCGTAAAGAGAATTTAGAAGGTCGTCTTGGAAGAGTTAAGCAGCGTATTGCGTTGAATGGCGTTTCCGCGAGTGTTTCAGGAGTGTCTAACGAGTACGGTTTTGTGATTATTAATCGTGGCGGTAACAATTCTAATATCGACGAAAACAGTAAGCTGATTGTTAGCCGAGGCGGAAGAATTGTTGCTCGCCTGAAGGTGGCTCAAATTGAGCCGACTCAGACCATTTGTGATATTGTGCAGTCCAGTATTAAAAACGGACAGCGAGTGAGCAATGGAGATCGGGTGACCATTGAGGTTCCTGCTTCTAACTAAAGTATAGCTGATCTTTTTCTTGAGACGGTGGAGTTTGCTCCGCCGTCTTTTTGTTGATAGAAGAAGCTTCAATTGTTGCTCATTGAACCAAAGAAGGAGCCAATCATAGGAGCTCTATCAATTTTACTGGTTTTCACAGTTCTTTCCTCAACGAGGTGTGGGTGGAGTGTGGGCTACTGTTTTCTGTGACGTCAACTCATCGCTCTTTTGTGGCCAGTTTTATCCTGGCAGTGCTGAGCGCTTGCCATTCTTATACCAACTCACCAATCTTTCTGGTGGAATGGAATGCTTTTTGAGTTTTAGACCATTTTTCAAAAGTCTATTCGTCTATCGAGTTTTTTTAAGGTTT
>CAZUEC010000238.1:0-4093 GCA_964618865.1 uncultured Roseibacillus sp.
CTCTCCGTCGTCCTCGACCCCGAGTTCCCCCTCCACCCCCTTGATGCCGCCGCCATCGCCGAAGAGTTCGACATCAAGACCACCAGCCCCACCCTCAAAAAACTTCGCCAAAACCTATCCGAACAAAAAAAGACACCCAAAAAAGAAAAACCCGAAGGACTGCAAGCCGAACTCCGCCCCTACCAACAAGTCGGCTATGAATGGATGGCCACCTTAGCCGAGAACGACCTTCACGGCATCCTCGCCGACGACATGGGTCTTGGTAAAACCATTCAAACCCTCGCCCTCCTCCTCGCCAGCAAAGGAAGCGAAACCACCCCCTCCCTCGTCATCGCACCCACCTCCGTAGTCCCCAACTGGGCTGCCGAAGCCAAAAAATTCGCCCCCAGCCTCAAAGTCCTCACCCTCTCTGGCCCCAAGCGAGCCAAAGCCTACCCCGCGATCCCGCACGCCGACATCGTCATCACCTCCTTTGCCCTCCTGCAGCGCGATATCGAGAAACTCAAAAAGCACACCTTCAAGTTCGCCATTCTCGACGAAGCCCAACTCATCAAAAACCCACAGGCCAAAGTCAGCATCGCCGCCCGCCAGCTCAAAGCTCAACACCGTCTCTGCCTCAGCGGAACCCCCGTCGAGAACAACCTCACTGAGCTCTGGTCTCTCTTCCACTTTCTCATCCCCGGCTTTCTCGGCGACCTCAGTGCCTTCCGCACCCGCTACCAAAACCCCATCGAAAAAGAAGAAAACCTCGAGCGCCGCGATGCCCTCCGTGCCCGTCTCGCCCCCCTCATCCTACGTCGCACCAAAGACGAAGTTGCCAAAGACCTCCCACCCAAAACCATCCTCGTCCACCCCATCGACCTCACCACCGCACAGAAAGACCTCTACGAATCCGTCCGCGTCACCATGGACAAACGAGTGCGCGACGCCATCGCCGAACGTGGAATCTCTCAATCCCAAATCACCATTCTCGACGCCCTCCTCAAGCTTCGCCAAATCTGCTGCCACCCCGACCTCGTCCACCGTGAAGGAGAGCACTGCTCTCCTCCCACTGCTCCCCCTCCTCAACGTGAAGGAGAGCAGTGCTCTCCTCCCACCACCCCTCCTCCCTCACCTTCCGCCAAGCTCACCTACCTCATGGAGCTGTTAGACATCCTCTTTGCCGAAAAGCGACGCATCCTTCTCTTCTCCCAATTCACCTCCATGCTGCAGCTCATCGAAAACGAGCTCATCACCCGCAAGACCCCCTACCTCAAACTCACCGGAGCCTCTCAAGACCGCGGAGGACTCGTCAAAAAGTTCCAAGAAAACAACATTCCCATTTTCCTCATCTCCCTCAAAGCTGGCGGCACCGGCCTCAACCTCACTGCTGCTGACACCGTCATCCACTACGACCCCTGGTGGAACCCCGCCGCAGAAGCCCAGGCCACCGACCGCGCCTACCGCATCGGCCAAACCAAACCCGTCTTCGTCCACAAACTCCTCTGCGCAAACACCGTCGAAGACCGCATCCACCGCCTTCAACAACAAAAAGCCCTCCTCGCTGACTCCATCCTCTCCGCCGCCTCTCAAGGCGTCCCCGACTCCGAAACCCTCTCCCAACTCCTCGCCCCCATCGGCAGCTAAAAAAACACCCTCACCTCAAATTCTCTAACAAATAGAACGTCAAAGGAACCGCGCAACCCACACAGGCTAGCATCAATCCAATCAGAATGCGTCGTCTCCACTCCCCTCCTTCACCACGACCACGAAGACCTGCTAGCCAGAAATTAGCTGCCGCACCAAGAATTACGGTCACCACATTCGTTCCAAACAAGAGCGCCGCCCCCGAAGCATTCTCGAACTCTCCTAGTCCAGTTGAAATTCCAACAGTCGCAATCGGAGGCACTAATGCTGCCGCTATTGCCACCCCAGCCAAGGCACCACTCAACTTCGGTCTAGCCAAACAATAGGAAGCTGCCACCCCAGATACAAAAGCAATTCCCAAATCTAACAAAGTCGGCTTCCCGCGAGCTAAAAGCTCACTAGTCATCTCAAAATTAGTCCAACGCACCAACAAACTCGAACCGAATCCAATGAGAAGCGCCACAAAAAACCCAAAAATAACGGCCCGAATACTTCGAGACCACAATGGCCAATTTCCTTGCACCAATGCTAAGCCACTTCCAATAAGAGGCATCATCAATGGAGCCACCAACATCGCTCCAATCACAACCGCAACACTGTTTGATAACAATCCAAGAGAGGCAATAAGAGTTGCCATTGCCATCAAAGCCGCAAAATCAAAATTCCAACGCGCTTTGACCTCAATCTCTTCCATCAAAGCAATCCGATCTTCGCGTTTAAGCTGGGGAACCGTAAGAGCAATCCGAGTCGCTATCCATTCTTGGAAACGATGACTCATCGGCTTTGCAGAACGTAACACTGCGACTGCCAGCCCTTTTTCCGCTTTCACAAAGCGATTAGGTATAATCCCAAATAACTTCCGCCGTAAACGCCCCTCTCCCCCTGCTCCAACCATAATCAATCCGTAATTCCCCTCCTCCACCTCTTTTCGGATCCCCTCTCGGACATGTTGACTCAATACCACCTTTCGCCTCACCAAATCCTTCTCAACCTCTGCCCGCTCGATCGCCTTGCGCAAAAAACGATCCCCCATCAAGTGGGATACCTCATCGGCATCCACAGTCACAAAGAGCGCCGTCACTCCATTTGGAGAAAAACCTTGTGCCAGTTTGAGAGCCCTTCGCGAGTGACGCCCCCCTGAGCAAGGCACCAGCACCTCCCGACTATCCGGCATCCCTTCCCCCACTCGCATCACCAAGACCGGACATGGAGCTAATTCAAAAAGCGCACGCGAAAGAAGAACATCCGGATCATCTCGATTCCCAGAATCATGCTTACCCACCACCAACAAGTTCGCCTCATCACTATTCAAATAATTGAGCAAAAGCTCCTGTCGACGATGAGAACGACACCATGACAGTTGAGCCCAAGTCGGAAGAGAGTCCCGCATGCGCCGCACCCACGCCTCTTTCGGCTCTTCCTCCGTAAGGCCAACTTCAGAAAGACCATTCATCGCCACGATGACTTTTAAAGAGGAATGGCTTCCCTCTGCAAAGCGACTCGCCCACGCAAACATTTGATTTGCTTCCGCCTCGTTGCGAATCACCAAAAGAATCATACCAGTGAGCTTGTGCCTTTTAAAAAAAATCTCAAACTCCGAAACGGGCACGAATTGAAGAAAAAGCTCTCCACTCAATCTCCTTAAGCAGTATTATCGCCATTTCATTTTCTTCGAATACACCCCCGCTCATTGACGTTTTAAGAAAACCTAATAAATTGATATCATGAGCTTTCCTTCTACTCTCTTACGCTCTCTAGCCCTAGCTGGCCTTTGCAGCACCTCTCTCTCTCATTGCACCACCAACAACGCCTTTACCGGTCAACAACAAATTTCTAAATCAGCCATTGGCGCTGGCATTGGCACCGCCGTCGGTGCTGGATTAGGAGCGATCATTGGCAATAATACCGGAGATCGCAACGGAGGAAGAGGAGCCCTCATCGGAGCTGGAGCCGGATTCTTACTCGGAGGCGGTATCGGACAATACATGGATCAGCAAGAAGCACTCATTCGCCGCCAACTCCAAGGAACCGGAGTCAGTGTAACCCGCGAAGGCAATAACATCCTCCTCAATATGCCCCAAGATATCACCTTCGATGTCGCGCAAGACAATCTGCGCCCCGAGATGGCCAACACCCTCGACTCAGTCGCCCTAGTCCTCAACAAGTTTGAAAAAACTCAAGTCACCGTGGGAGGACATACCGATTCTGACGGCAGCAACTCTTACAATCAGGATTTATCACAACGCCGAGCCCTAAGCGTCGCTAACTACCTCGCCAGCCGCAACGTGAACACCCAACGTCTCCTCGCCCGGGGCCTTGGTGAAACACAACCCATTGCTTCTAACAATAGCAGTGCCGGTAAAGCCCTAAATCGCCGAGTGGAAGTTCACATCGTGCCAAATCAAAGTTAGCAACTAGACCGTTTTCCAAAAGTTCGTTCGTTTATCGCCGAGAGAGAATTTCTTGA
>CAZUEC010000239.1:0-4074 GCA_964618865.1 uncultured Roseibacillus sp.
GATGAGCGTTCTGGAGAGCAGGCTCCGAAGATTTCGCATCGGAAGTCTCGGATGGTGTTGTTGACGACTGAAAGGAGTCCGGGGTGTCCGAGAGGAAGACCGACGGCATGAGTTTCTCGGGTGAGGTCTTTGAGTAGAAAGCGGAATTTTTGACGGTTTTTGAGTTGGGTGGGGAGGAGGAAGAGTTCGTCTCCAAAAAGGGCGGAAACTTCACCTTTTTCGAGGGCTTCGCGGGCTGCTTGGTAGGTTTGGAAGGCGATGAGTTTGCAGGTCTTGGGCAGGTGGGTGGTGGCGAGGCTTTGGATGCTAGCTGAACGGACGAATCCGATCTGTTGATCTGCGAGTTGATGAATGTCTTTGAGGGGGCTTTCGGAGGTGATTAAAATGGCTTTTCCGGTGACGACATAGGGGTCGCTGAAGCGAAGTTTAGGTTGGTCGGCTTGGTTTAAACCGTCGATGGTGAGGTCAATTTTACCCTTACCTGCGACGAGTGGTTCGGCCATGCTGAAGCGGTAAGTTGCTTTAAGAAGCCATTGTGAGTAGACTTGGTTATCGAGAAAGCTTTGGAGCCAAGGGGGGAAGCCGGTGACGAGAGGATTGACTCCTACTTTGGCGCTGGCACGAATGCCTTTGATGCGGACGCGGGCGCGAGCATGGGCGAGAAAGAGGTTGTGGACGAGTTTGCCGATTGCTTCGGCTTCGCCGGCGGGTCCAGTTCCTTCGGGGAGGCCAGGAGGCATGTAGTAATGGTTTTGCCACCATGGTTTGATGAAGCCGTAAACGAGTTGGGTGGGTTCGTTGAAGGTGATCCAGTAATCGACGAGGTCTCCAAAGTGTGTTGCTAGTTTTTCGCCGTAGTTGGCGAAGAGGTCAGCGAAGTCTTCCCCGATGAGGCCTCCTCGTTTTTCGACCCAGACGGGCCATGCGAAATGAACGAGGGTGACCATTACTTTCATTCCTTTGGATTGAATGTATTGGGCTAGTTCTCGATAGTGGTCGAGGGCGGATTGATCCCATTCTTTTTCGTTGGGTTGTACGCGAACCCAGGAGACGGAGAAGCGGAAGATTTTACATCCCAGTTCGGCGGCGCGGTCGATGTCCTCGGGGTATCGATTCCAGAAGTCGACTGCTCGTTTGCGGGGGGTGAGGTTTTGGCTGCGTTCCCAAAGATCCCAGACATCCTCTCGTTTTGGATCGTGGGCTTCGACTTGATGGTCCGCATTGGCCACTCCAAAGAGGAATTTTTCTGGAAATTGCACGTTCTGTGAGTGTGTGGTGCGGGTGACTGGGTCTCAAACAGAAAGTGAGACAGGCTTTTGAAAGGGGTTATTCGGTTTCTGGGCGATGGTCGCGGGTGAGGAGTTGATGGAGGATCTGAGGGGCGGGTTGGTCGAGATAAAGAATGGCATGCATGGCGTCGAGGAGGGGGGTGCGGGCGCCGATTGACTGGGAGGTTTCGTAGATGGAGAGGGTGTTGGGGACTCCTTCGGCGACCATGCCGAGGCGTTTTTCGGCGGCGGCGGCGGTTTCTCCTGCGGCGAGGGCGAGGCCGACTTGATGGTTGCGGGAGTGGGTTGAAAAGCAGGTTGCGATGAGGTCGCCGATGCCGGAGAGGCCTGCGAAGGTTTCGGCCTGACCGCCGAGTTGGATGCCGAGTCGAGTCATCTCGGCGAGGGAGCGAGTGACGAGAGCGGAGATGGCGTTGTCACCGAGTTTGAGACCGGTGGCGATGCCTGCGGCGAGGCCGTAGACATTTTTGATTGCTCCTCCGAGTTCGATGCCTGCGATGTCGCAGGAGGTGTAGGTGCGGAAGGTGGTGGTGGAGAATTGTTTTTGCAGACGGGCGGCGATTGCTTCGTCACAGGAGCCAATGACGGCGCAGGCGGGGAGGCCGCGGGAGATTTCTTCGGCGTGATTGGGACCGGAGAGTATGGCGACGGGGTTTGAGGGGAAGATTTCGGAGAGGATTTGGGACATGCGTAGGCCGCTGCCTCGTTCGATTCCTTTGGCGCAGGAAAGGAGGATGGCGGTGGGTGAAATGAGGTTTTTAAAATTTTCGGCAGTTTTGCGGAAATGAGCGGTGGGGATGGCGAAGAGGATGAGTTCGGCGGAGGGTAAGCTGGTTTGGGGGTTGGCGCTGGCTAGGAGTTTTTCGGGAAAGGTGGCTCCGGGTAGGTAGCGTTCGTTCGTGCGAGATGAATTGAGGGTGTTGGCTTGTTCTTGTTTGCGGGCGAGGAGAGTGACCTCGTGTTCATTGGAGGCGGCAAGAATGCCGAGGGCTGTTCCAAAGGAGCCGGAGCCGATGATGGTGGTTTTCATGAAGCGTTTGAGAACGGGAGAGGAGTTAGTTTTTTTTCTTTTTCGTGAAGCGATTTTCGGTGCCGTTGCGGAGGCGTTGAATGTTAGAGCGATGCTTCCAGACTGCGAGGATTGCGACTATGAGGCTGAAGATAAATAGGGGAATATTCCAAGTGCCATCTTGAATGCGATTATGATGCCAAGATCCCCAAAGGGTGAGTAAGGGAAGGGATGAGGCGGAGATGATGGAGGCGAGTGAGACGTAGCGAGTGGTTAGAAAGATAAGGAGGAAAATTATGATTAGGACAATGATGGCAAAGGGCATGAGGGCGATGAGGACTCCTGCGGAAGTGGCGATGCCTTTGCCTCCTTTGAATGCTAGCCATGGTGAGTAGTTGTGGCCGAGAATGGCGAACAAGGCGGTGAGAACATGGATGATTTGAACGAAGAGTTGTTGGGAGGCGGGAAGGGTTTGGCGAAGGGGTTCGAGAAAGGGAAGGTTGGGAAGGGGTTCGCGATCGCCGAATTGGAGGAGGTTGATGGCGAGGAGAACGGGGAGGAAGCCTTTGAGGATGTCGAGGATGAGGCAGAGAATGCCTGGTCCTTTGCCGAGAATGCGAAAGACATTGGTGGTGCCGATGTTGCCGGAGCCGTGTTCTCGGATATCGATTCCTTTGACTAGGCGGCCGATGAGGAGTCCGAAAGGAGTGGCAGCCAGGATGAAGGCGATGATGGGCAGGACGTAAGGCATGGGGATGAGGATAGGGGAACGGTGGCAAAGGAAAAGGCGGGTTTGTGACCCGCCTGTTGAAAGTGTTTGAAAATGTGGTTGGTTGTTGCTCCTGTTGAGGGGGCTACTTGAGTTTGGCGGACTTGATGTAGTCGAGTTTGGGGAAGTTCTTTTTGAGGAAGGCGTTGCCTTCGCTTTGAATTTTTCCCTGCGCACTCGAAGCTTGTTCGCCGTAGCCTTTGTGGAGGCTGTTGAGGACTTCCATTCCTTTGGTGACTTCTGCGAAGGGGGTGAAGCCTTGATTGTCGAGGAAGCCATTGTGCTTGTAGTTGACGAAGAATTGGACTGAGCGGGAGTTGGGAGCACCGGTTTTGGCGAAGGTGACGCGTCCGACTTCGTTGGAGACGATTGCTTTGCCGTCGTCTTTGATGTTGGCGTTTTTCCAAACGTCATTCACTGCAGGGTCACCGTGGATGCCGAATTGAACCATGAAGCCTTCGACTGCGCGGAAGAAGGCGATGTCTTGGAAGTAGCCAATTTTCACTAAGTTGTAGAAGCGGTCGGCTCCGAGGGGAGACCATTCGCGGTGGGCGGTGATTTCGAATTCGCCTTTGGTGGTGGTGAATACTGCGGTGAATTCGGCTGGGGCTTTTTCGGCGGCCTTGGAAGGGTCTTTCATGGCGGGGTGAGCGGCTTTTGTTGCGGCTTTTGTTTCTGCTGCGGCAGGTTTTTTTTCATCCGCATCGAGGCTGGATACGAGGCAGAATAGGGATAGAAATGGAGTGATTAGTTTCATAGCGAAAGGCACTGAAAGGTAAAATGGTGTTTAGCGCAAGCGATAGGCTAGCCAGTTTGCGGCACGGGGGAGGCTTCGGCGGTGATTGTTTTGGCCTGGGGGTGACTGGAGTCGATGGTTTGGGAGGTTTATTTTTTTCGTGAAGATAACGGGGGGGGGCGGTTGCCGGTTTTCTGCTTGGTTTCTTTTTGTTTTTTTTGAAATTGGAGGAACCATTGGACAAGGGTGGAGGGATAGGTTTTAGCTATTG
>CAZUEC010000240.1:0-4071 GCA_964618865.1 uncultured Roseibacillus sp.
AAAAGAGAAGACTGGCTGAAATTTCCCAATAACAGCGTTGCTCTTTAGTCATTAGTCCTTCGCCATAGGCTATGGCGGGCAGGCGACCAATTTCTTCATTACGCCTTGTTCTTAAAAGATTTCACCTCAGCCATTTAGGTAATCTCATTTGGAAAAGGGTCTAAAAGCATTCTGCTTTTTTTCATTTCTTTGTCACATTTTTCTAAACTGCGGCGAATAGGGGGTGACGTTATGAGCAGCGTATTAGCGATGAAAGAAGAGGTCGGGACCGAAAAGCGGGCGTTCGGGGAAGTGGTTCGGGAGAATCAGGATATGATGCTAGTCTATGCACGAACCTTGCTGCGGGACGAAACCGTGGCCCGTGAGGTTGTGCAAGAAGCCTTAGTGGCAGCTTGGAAGGGGATGGAGAGGTTTGATGTGACGCGGGACGTGGGTTCTTGGTTGCGTGGTATCGTTCGGAACAAATGGAAAGATGTTTGCCGAAAAAGCGGGCGTAAGATCGAGTTCGGTGAGGAGGATTTGGAATATCTCGAATCCAAGATGGAGGCTTTGGGGGCTAGGCCCGCTCTTTTTGATGATTTGGCAGACTGCCGAGAGAAGCTACCTGCTGAGATGCAGCAAGTAGTAGCCTTGAGTTACGACGAAGGAATGAAGAGCGAGGCGGTCGGAGAACAAGTAGGAGTCTCCGCTTCTACTGTTAGAAAACGACTCGAGCGAGCCCGAAGTCTGCTGAAGGACTGCTTGGAACTTGTGAAAGGGTGAGACTCGAGAACGATAAGAAAATTTTTAAGAAAGGAAAAGACGATGAAGAAAGATGAAATTGATGATCGCTTGATGGATGCGCTTTTGCGTGGAGAGAGTCAAGGTGATCTGGCAGATGGGATTGTTAGGGCTAATGCTGCGAAGATAAGAAAAACAAATCTGGCAAGAGCAGTTCTCGCGATTGCAGCAGTGATCTTATTCGCTGCAATTGCAGTTTTTTCGACAAATCATTCTCCTCAAGAATCGCCTGCAGAACCAAAGTTGTCTTCGAAAGAAGTGAGAAGAGCCGATGTTGAACTTGCGACATTGGATGCAGAAATAGAGGCTCAGAAAGCGATAGTTGAGGAGAAGAGAAAGGTGTTGGATACGCTTGTGAGGATTGTTGGACGTCCCTACTTTGAGGGCTCGCGTAATAGCCCTGAATCGTTAGAGACGAAATTACCTCTGTTAGCGGAAAAAAATGCTTTTGAGATGAAAAAGAACCGAGATCAGTATGCGGTTTATCTCAATCAATTGGAAAGATTAGAGAGTGATCAACTTTTGCGCTACGCTGCCGAATTGCCTGTCGATAATAACTCAGTGAGAAGTCTTTCTTCTGAATATTTTACCAAGAGTCGCGAGTTAGAGGCTTTAAAGGGCACCGGACTTGGGGAAAGTCATCCTGAGATCGTTGCGAGTGAGGAACAACTCAAAGGGCTTAAAGGAGATTTAGATTCGAGTGTGGCGACTCTCAGAGAAAGCTTAGCTACGAATCATGAGTTGGTTTCTAAACAGCTCCAAGTGATAGAGGAGAGCGCTGAGAGGGAGGGTGAACTGGTTCAACTCGCGACGGAGATGCCTGATTATCGAGATGCGACGAAGGAGTATGAGCGTTCATTGATACAACTACAGGAGCTCAAGTTAAGGCGTTCGACTACAGGAATGTCGTCGAACGCCGTAGCAGCTAATGAGAATTTAGCTTCAAAAGAACTTTCAAACCCTATTTTTTCGAAATCGGCACCATCGGAGTCTCCAAGTGCACGGTTAGGGCGTGAAGTGCGGAAAACGGCAAAGCCTACAAGTGAGCAGTACGAAGCGCTAGCTGATCAATCCTGGAAGAGTCCCCAACAGGAAGCTCTTTCAACGTTTTCGATCGATGTTGATACGGCGAGTTATACGAATTTACGCCGCCTACTGAAGGATGGCTCCCCTGTGCCAAAGAATGCGGTGCGCATTGAGGAATTAGTGAACTACTTTGATTACCGATACCCTCAACCTAATAATGGTGAAGCTTTTGGAGTAGGACTAGAGATGGCAACTTGTCCATGGGAGCCTCAGCATAATTTGGTGCGAGTCGCTTTGCAGGGAAAAGAGATTAAAGAGGAGGAGCGTGGAGATGCGAACTTGGTGTTTCTCATTGATGTTTCCGGTTCGATGCGGAACTCGGATAAACTCCCACTCTTGATCGAGTCCTTGGGCTTGATGGTGGAGGAGTTGAGAGAGAAGGACTCGGTTGCGATAGTGGTGTATGCGGGAAGAGAAGGGGTGGTCCTAGAGCCTACTCAAATGCGAGGCGAAGGTCGTGAATTAGTCGCTCAAGCCCTCGGGAAGCTCTCAGCTGGAGGTTCAACGAATGGAGAGGCTGGGATTAAGTTAGCTTACCGCTTAGCAAGAGAGAACTTCGTGACTGGTGGTATTAATCGTGTGATTCTCGCGACCGATGGAGACTTCAATGTGGGAGTGACGAAGAAAGATGACCTAGTCTCGTTGGTCGCGAAAGAAGCGAAGGAAGGGGTCTTTCTGAGCGTCTGTGGATTTGGACGTGGGAACCTGAATGACTCTATGCTGGAGGCCATTACCAATAAGGGGAATGGAGTTTATTACTACATTGATGGTATTCAAGAGGGGCGTCGAGTTTTTCTGCAGGAGCTAACTGGGACGTTGGTGACGATTGCGAAGGATGTGAAGATTCAGGTCGAATTCAACCCTTCAAAAGTAGGTCAATACCGATTACTTGGTTATGCGAACCGTGTTTTGAAGAAAGAGGACTTCAATAATGATAAGGTAGACGCGGGTGACATCGGTTCTGGTCATCAGGTCACCGCTTTCTATGAAGTCATTCCAGCTGGAGTGGAAGGCACCGTGCGACCAAAAGTTGATGCACTGAAGTATCAGCCTCAAGAGCCAGTCGAGAAGCAGGATGAAGTCGTGCAATCTCCAGATTGGATGACGGTGAAGCTTCGTCACAAAGAGCCCGATGGTCAGGTGAGCAAGTTGCAGGAGTTCATTCTACAAGGAGAGAGTAAGAGTTGGCAGGAAATGGAATCTGATTTTCGGTTTGCCGCTGGAGTGACGTTGTGGGGCATGGGGCTTCGCGAGATTGATGGCCTCCAGGAAAAATCCGTCTTAGCTCGTCAGATGATTGGTGGTGCGTTGGACAAAAATGAAAACCGAGTAGAATTGTTCGAGCTTCTCGGAGAGTGATCATCTTCGGTTTTCGCAAACGGATTTGACGGCGATGGCACTTGGTTTAGCTTGAGCCATCGCCGATCTTTCCATTGTTATCCCCGCCCACAACGAAGAGCAGTTCTTACCGAAGTGTTTGGCCGGAATTCAGCAGGCGGAAGCATTTGCAGGGATTGAGGTAGAGGTGATTGTTGTTCTGAATCGTTGTAGTGACCGCACTGAGGAAATTGCTCGTGCATATGGGGCTCTAGTGGCTCGGGAAGATGAGCGCAATCTCTCAAAGATTCGGAATGCGGGTGCAGCATTAGCGACCGCTCCAGTGTTAGTCACATGTGATGCCGATAGTGTGCCTCATGAGAAAACTTTTTCGGTGGTTTTGGAGATGCTGACAACAGGTAAGCGAGTTGGGGGAGGTAGTTTGACTTTGCCGGAGCGTTACTCGCTGGGAATACTTTTCAGTATTGCCTCGGTGATGCCCTATTTGATTTGGCATGGAGTGTCCTTTGGTTTGTTCTGGTGTCGGAGAGAGGACTTCGAGGCAATTGGTGGTTTTAATGAAGAGTTGGTTTCGATTGAAGATTTGGACTTTGCCAAAAGACTTAAAAAGCATGGTAGAAAAAAGGGGCAAGGCTTTGGAACGAATCTAAAAGCTCCCTTGAAGACTTCTTGTCGGAAGTTTGATCAATTCGGTGATTGGTATCTCTTTCTCAATCCAGTGTTCGTCTGGAGGGTTTTTCAGGGAACAGATCGAGAGGTTTCAGACCGTTTTTGGTATCAGGTGGGGCGGTAAGAGAGATGAGTTTCTATTCTTAGCTCAATGGTTTTCGAGTATTCAATCCGCTTGTTGGTTTGAGGATGAGACGA
>CAZUEC010000241.1:0-4068 GCA_964618865.1 uncultured Roseibacillus sp.
GGCAAGAGGGTTGCTCTTCAGTCATTTCTGCAATCTCATCTGGAAGAGGGTCTAGTAGGGAGATGAGGGAGGTTGTGAGAAAAGTCACAAGGCAGAGGTTGGGCTTTGAGAAAAAGAGGCGTTTGGAGGGTGGGGGGAGAAAGGGTTTTTTGGGGTTTTTTTATTCAGCAAGAACGCTGAGGGGGAATTTGTAGGAGGTGCCTTTGGAGTTTTTTCCAATGAGGGGGTATTTGCGATTTCGGGGTTTGAGGGCGATGAGTTCGAAGATTTGGCCGCCGCTTTGAAAGCGTTGGCGGTAGTTTTCGGGGCTGAGTCCGAAGAGGGGTGCGAGTTCTCGGAACTGTCTTTCTTCTGGGGTGAGGCCGTCATTGGGTTTGATGGCGACGTTGAGTCCGATGAGCCCTTGAGAGGGGGAATATTGGCTTTTGGCGGGGCTGAAGGTGATGCCTAGTTCTTCGGCGAGGGGTTCGAGCTGGGTGAGTATTTTCTCTTGTAGGGTGAGAATGTTTGTTTGGTCTAAGTAGGATAGGGGTTGCTCGATGAAGGCTGGATTGGGTTGGATTTCGAGCTGTCCGAGAGTTTCGCTTTTACGTCCACGAATGAAGATTTGTGAGAGGTCGCCTTTGGGTTTGCGGTGGAGATGGGTAAAGATTTCTCCTGTTACCCGATGGGCGAATACCCAGGGGGCATTGGGGACGGTGAGGTCGTCGTCGTAGCATCTTTCTGGACGTGCTCCGATGCGGCGACAAATGGTTTTCCAGCGTTCGTCGTGGCCGCAGTTTTCGTTGTATTCAATGGCGGCGAGGGCGTGGGCGATTTCGTGGAGGATGGTGTCGAGGACTTCGGTTTGGGAGTTGAGGGAGGTGAGGGTGCGACTGAGGGAGATTTCTTTTTTTGAGGGGCGGCAAATGCCGAAACGGCGTTCGGCATGGTCGAGGGAGCCGGTCCATCCGCGAGCGGTTAGGCCATGCTCGGTCAATTTATTTTGCAGGAGGTCGAGGGCCTCGGTGGGGTTCATGGGGTGGTGTGCCCGAGGGGGTCCTGTTTGGGGTTTAGTCGTCGAGTTCTTTCAAGAGGCGGGTGACAATTTTCTTGGAGGTCATGCCTTGAGATTCGGCGGCGAAGTTTGGAATGACGCGGTGAGTGAGGACGGGGCCGGCGACGGCGAGGAGGTCTTCGCGGCGTACCATGTAACTGCCATGAAGGGCGGCGCGAGCTTTGGAGGCGAGGACGAGGTTTTGGATGGCACGAGGACCGGAGCCCCAGCCGATGAGTTCGTTGATCCACTCGGGAGATTCTTCGGTATTTGGTCTTGTTCGGCGAACGAGGGTGACGGCGTCGTCGTAGATGTGGTCGGGGACGGGGACGCGACGGACGAGTTTTTGATAGGCGCTAATTTGAGGCCCGTTCATGAGGTGAGAGAGTTTCTCTGGGGCTTTGCCGGTTGTTTCGCGGGCGATGCGGCTTTCTTCGGCTGCTGAGGGGTATTCGACTTCGATGAGGAACATGAAGCGGTCGAGCTGGGCTTCGGGAAGGGGATAGGTGCCTTCTTGTTCGATGGGGTTTTGGGTGGCGAGGACGAAGAAGGGTTGGTCGAGTTCGTAGGAGCGACCGAGGACGGTGACTTTTTTTTCCTGCATTGCTTCGAGCATGGCCGATTGGGTTTTGGCGGGAGCTCGGTTGATTTCGTCGGCGAGGACGATGTTGGCGAAGACAGGGCCTTTGATGAATTCGAATTCACGCTTTCCGCCGACTCCGGATTCTTGGATGATGTCGGTGCCGGTGATGTCGGCTGGCATGAGGTCGGGGGTGAATTGGATGCGGGAGAAGCTGAGGTCGAGGGTTTCGGCGACGGAGGAGACGAGTAGGGTTTTGGCAAGGCCGGGAACACCCATGAGAAGGGAGTGGCCGCCGGCAAAGAGGGAGATGCTGAGTTGTTCGATGACTTCTTCTTGTCCGATGATGACTTTGCCAAGTTCGGCTTTGAGGCTTTGGTAAGTTTTTCCAAGTTGATTGATCGCTGCGACGTCGTCGGAGGGGAGGTCTGCGTTGATGGGAGGTTGGGGAGATGGAGTTGGCTTTGAATCGGGGGGGGATGGATTGCCAGCTGGGAAGGGGGTGGTGGATTCGGTAGCTGGGGTGATAGAGGGTTGGTCGGACATTACGTTGATTTACTGGCGGATAGGCTAAGGCCTTCGGTGGCTTTGTCCAGTCGTGGTTGGAGGAAGTGAGAAAGGTTGTGGGTTGGGGCGGGTTAGGTTGTTTTTTTCTCGTTTCGGAAGAAGGAGATGGTGCCGACGAGGAAGAGGATGATGAGGAAGAGGAGTCCGCCTTTGGCGACGTTGCCTTGCCAACCTGGGAGGTGGGTTTTGCCTTCGAGAACCCAAATGGACCCGAGGGTGGCGATGGTGGTGGCGAAGGTCATGAGGATGTTCCAGATGAGGCGGGTTTTGCCTTCGGGGCGATGTTGGCCGAGAATTTTTTTGGAGTTCATCATGAGGAGGAAGGTGAAGTAGGCGATGGGGATGAGGGAGCCACCAATGACGGAGGTGGGGATGACGAGGGCGGCTTTGGATTCTGCGGTCCAGAGGAGGGGGAATAGGCAGCCGGAGAGGCCGGAGATGGTGCAGCCGAGGAAGTAGAGTGTTTTGTTGTTGTTGATGTTGGGGGAGGATGAATCTTGGTCGTTAGAATTGGGCTTGCGGTCGATGGAGAAGGCTTCTTGGAAGGCGAGGCCGTTCATGAGCATGAGGATGATGATGGTGGAGAGGGCCATGCCAAGGACGCCGATGCCGAAGATGGTTTGGGCGATTGCTTTGCCGGCGAAGGGTTCGAGGGTGACGGCGAGGGAGCCGGCGCCTCGTTTTTTGAGCATGGAGGCGAGTTGGAAGTCGGCGGCGGTGACTGGGACGTTGTTTGAGATGAATTCGTAGCCTTTGCCTAGGTCGTTTTGGTAGTCTTTTTTGGGTCGGGTGTGGTTGTTGATCTGGGCGACGGTTTCTTCGATAGAAATTCCGGAATAGAACCATTTGGAGTCGTTCTTAATGAGTTCTGGTGCTTTGCCATGGAAGCTACTTGCGGAGGCGATTACTACGCAGGACGTAGCGAGGAAGAAGGGGACAAAGAGGCCGATGGCGAGGTCGGTGATGGAGAGGCCGCGGTGTTTTCGGCCCCAGCGTTTTTTGAGGAGGGTGTAGGGGAGGAGGAAGGTCATGTTGATGCCGACGGCGGCGGCGAAGGCGGCGAAGGTGACGTCGCGTTGTTGGTCTGTGATTTTGCTTTTCCAAAATTCGGGGGAGTTGGATAAGGCGATGAGGGGTTCGTAGGTGGCGGCGGGTTTGAAGAGGTTACTGGGGTTGGGGAGGCCTCCGGCGAAGATTTTGGCTATGGGGAGTTGTCCGGCGGTGAGGAGGGCGATGACGACTGCGAAGAAGGAGAGGACGATGATGGCGACGAGAATTTTGATGATGCGGTCAAAGAGTTTGGCCCCACCACCGCCGGCTTCGTAGAGGTAGTTGACGAAGAGGCCGAGGAGGAAGAGGAAGATGATGATGGTGGTTTGGCCACCTTTGCCGGGGAGGAGGTTTAAGTTTTGTTGGATGGCCTCGGTGGCGAGGGCGAATTGGGGCATGGTCCAGACGATATTGGCCATGATGGTGGCGATGAGCCAGCTCCAGCCGAGAAGGGGGTTGAGGTGGCGGTTGATGGCATGGAAGGGACGGTTGCCTGTGGAGAGGGTGACGTAGGCTATGGCGGAGAGCATGATGATGCCGCAAATCATGGCGAGAGGTTGAATCCACATTGCGGAGAAGCCGACGGTGATGCCTAGGAAGAGGGCGCCGCCTAGGGAGCCACCGCCGAGGGTGATGGCTCCTTGTAGCCAGCCGGGTCCGGAGAGTTTGGCGTAAGTGAGAATTTTTTTGGCAGGGGAGGCGTCGGAGACGGATTCAATGGCGGCGAGTTCGCGTTCGTAGGGATCGGACATGGTTTGTTTCGGAAAGGTGGCAGGATTGTCGTTACTGATTGTTTTGAACCGGAATTTCAAACATGAACAGTTTTAGATTTTTT
>CAZUEC010000242.1:0-4055 GCA_964618865.1 uncultured Roseibacillus sp.
CTCAAGAAATTCTCTCTCGGCGATAAACGAACGAACTTTTGGAAAACGGTCTATGGGAGGTGGATTTGAGGTTGCCTTTGGCTTGGATTCTTCAGTGGGGGCTTTGCTAGGGAAAGATGGTGCCATCGGGAGCGAGCCAAAAGGTGCCTCCGGGTTGTCCGTCAAAATACCAAGTGCCTTCGAGTTGAGCGCCATTGTGTCGTGATTTTCCTCTTAGGACGAGACGGCCGCCCAGAAGGGCGATTTCGCCGTTTTCGCCATCTTCGGATTGATAGCTTGCTCGCTGGGTGATGTGGGGACCGTGATTGTCGAGGAGGAAGTGGGAAGCTTCGTTTTGGGCGGAAAGGGGGTCAGCAGCGAGAGAAAACCAGAGTGAGAAGGAGGTTTTGGAATCGAAATGGCCGCTGGTGGTTGCTTTTCCGGAAAAAAAGAGGGAACGATTTGCTGAGTCGAAGGAGACGTCTAACTGGGTGGCTTTATCGAGAGCGGGAGGGGTTGGTTCTTTACTTCTTCCACAGGAAAGAAGGGCAATGGTGAGGGCTAGATAGGAGAAGGGGTGCAGGAGTCTCATCGGTGGTTGTCCAACTAGGTAGAGGGGATGGGAGAGGGAATGGTCACTTGTTCAATAAGAGAATCAAAAGAATGGAGAATTTGGAAGCGAAGGGTTTCGGCTTTGTGGGCTAGATGTTGTTGGTGATGAACGTACTCGGCACGTCCGGCTGGAGTTTCGATGGCGATGGGTTCATAGCCGTAGCTTGAGAGATCGTAGGGAGAGGCTCGCATATCAAGTTCCCGTAATTCGAGGGCGAGAAAGAAGGTGGCGCGAAGGAGGTCGGAGCCGAGCCATGGCATGGCTTTGAAGGTCCATTTATAGAGGTCCATGTTGGCATGGATGCAACCTGGTTGTTCATGGTCTTCGCGGGTGAGAAGAGTGGGCTGGAGGCGGTTACGGGGTTGGGCTGCGGGAGTGAAGAAACGGACGGCGTCGAAGTGTGAGCAAGCGAGAGTCTGCCCATTGACGAAGTCGGTGATTTTTTCCATGGAGAGGCGAAGGGGGGCGCGTTCGCGATGGCGGGGGTTATCACTCTGATAGACCATGGCCCATTCGTGTAGGCCGTAGCAGCCAAAATTAGCGGGTCGATGGGCGGTTTTTTCGAGAAGGCGGCGTGCGAAACGAAAGCGTTCGATTTCTTTGGGTTGAAGGTGAGAGGGGTTGAGGGTGAGTTGGTTCTCTTGGCGGTGGTAGTGCTTTTGGCGGAAATGACGAGGTTCTGAGGGTTGAGAAGAAGGGTCGACTTGGAGGGTTTCGGAGAGGGAGGGATGCCATTGTTCTAGTTTTCCGGCGGTGTAGGAGTAGTAGCTGAAGAGAAAGTCGTGTACGGGATGTAAGGTGCCGCGGGCTTTACGCTGCCGGTAGGAGGTGGTGATGGGGGCTAGTTCTTCGCGATGCGTTTGTTCGCGAGCCCGCCAAGTTGATTGGGGAATGAAGGAGGAGGATTTGGGCTTCACGAGGGGGTTATTTTGACATGGAAATTAGGTGGAGCCAAGGGTCAGTTAGGGTGTTCGTTGGGGGCTGATTATTGGGAGAGGATGCTGACGAAGGTGTTGCCTGCGGCGACAGTCCAAACTAGGGTTCGTAGCCAGTTTAAGGACGTTAGGCGGGCGAGTAAGTGAGGGATTGGGCGGGTGGCGATGCTGTTGTGCAGGGGAATGAAGATGACGATGGTGAGGATCCAATTGAGGAGGGCGCAGCTGATGAAGACGGTGTTGTCGAAGTTGTCGTTAATAATGTAAAGTTGTAAGGAGGTGAGGAGCTCTACTAGCATGAGGGGAAAGACGATGAAGGTGATGTTACGGCTATGTCCTCTGTGAAAGCGTGGCCAATGTGGCGCTTCAATGAGTTTGAACATGGGGTAGTGAACCAATTGTATGGTCCAGGTGAGCCCGAAGAGTGCAAAAACGGAGAAGCTGTGTGTGATGGTGGTTGGGTCCAAGGTTTTGAAGGTTAGCGTTGTTCTGAGAAAGTGCTAAAATGAACGGTGTTTTTTATGCGGTGGGAAGCGGAAGTTTTTTTGAGAGGTGTTCTCTTACGCGGGTGTTATTGTAATTTTTCGAAGGTTTCTTCATTTAGGATGGTCACTCCGAGGGTTTCAGCTTTGGTAAGTTTGGAGCCTGCTTTTTCTCCGGCGAGAAGGTAGTTAGTTTTTTTTGAGATGGAGCCGCTGACTTTGCCACCTTGTTCTTCGATGAGGTTTTTGAAGTGTTCGCGGGATTGGGAGAGAGTGCCGGTAATGACGAAGGTTTTCCCGAAAAAAGCGGAGTCGGCAGAGGTTTCTGTGATTTCTGGTCCAGTGGGGGCGTAGTTACTAGAGGTGGGATTGATTTCGAGTTCGTTGAGTTGTTGCAGAACGAATTGTCCTCCTTCGGAGTTGAGGTAGGAGAGAAGAGATTGCGCTGCGACGGGGCCAAGATCAGGTGTGATGTTGAGGGAGTGGTGAGAAGATTTGACTGCGATGATTTCTTTTTTGAGTTCGTCGTAACGAGTTTGGCGTTCGGCTTTTTCCTGGTCGTTGGCTGGGGGGGTGGCTTTGTTGCGAGGAGAGATTTTTTTTTGTTCTTCTTCGAGTTGAGCGGCGGTGACGATGAGAGGAAGTATGGGGCTTTGGGCGAGGGTCTGGAGGTCTTGGTGGAGACGGGCTAATTCTTTGGCGGTGGATTCGCCAATGTGTGGGATGCCCATGGCGAAAATCCAACGGTTGAGGGGCATGTCGGTGCGAGCTTTTTGGAGGGAGTCGAGGAGGGTTTGACTTCGTTTTTCGCCGAAGCGGCGTTCCTTGGAGGCGGCTTCACCATTCGCATTCTTGGCTGGGTCGAGCATGAGGTTGGACAAGTCATCGAGGTTGAGTTTGAAAAGGTCGAGGGCAGTGGGGGCAAGTCCGGTTTCGACTAACTTTTGAGCGACAGCTTCGCCGAGGCCGTCGAGGTCGAGTGCTTTGCGACCTCCAAAGTGTTTGATGCCGGTTACGGCTTGGGCGGGGCAAGCAAAGTTCACGCAACGCCAAGCAACGAAGCCTTCAGGTTTTTGGATGGGGGCTTTGCAGGAAGGGCACTGGTAGTTGACGTGTTTGGGAAGAGAAAAAGGGATGCTGTTAGGAGGGCGTTTTTCGATGATTACCCGTTCGATGGCGGGGATGATTTCGCCTGCTTTTTCGACTACTACGGTATCACCAATGCGAATGTCTTTGCGTTGGATTTCTTCTTCGTTGTGAAGGGTGGCGCGGGAGACGGTGGTGCGGGAGACGAAAACGGGTTCGAGTTCGGCGACTGGGGTTAGCACTCCGGTGCGGCCGACTTGTATGGTGATCGCTTTGAGGAGGGTTTCTTTTTGTTCGGGTAGAAATTTGTAGGCGCATGCCCAGCGTGGAAAGCGAGAGGTGTTTCCTAGGGTTGCGTGAAGGTTGATTTCGTTCACTTTGACTACTGCGCCATCAGTGGCGTAGGGGAAGTCGTGGCGGTCTTGGCTGAGTTGGGTGACTGCTTCTAGCAGTTGTTGATTTGTCTTCGCTTCGTGGAGCCATTTGGTGGCTCGGAACCCCCAGTTAGAGAGGTGCAGGTGAAACTCGGCCATGGTGTCGAAGGGGCGTGGTTCGACTTTTCCGAAGGAATGAAAGATGCAGTCGAGAGGGCGTTTGGCGACTAGCTTGGGGTCGAGTTGTTTAAGGGTGCCTGCCGTGGCGTTACGAGAATTTACGAAGGCAGGTTCTCCGGCTTCATCGCGTTGTTCGTTAAGTTGTGCGAAGTCGGCATCGTTGATGAAGACTTCTCCGCGGACTTCTAGTAGGCTTGGGGCTTCTTTGGGTAGGGTGAGGGGAATGGATCCGATGGTGCGAATATTGGCAGTGATGTCGTCGCCGGTGGTTCCGTCTCCACGAGTGACAGCGTATGCAAGTTGGTGGTTGCGATAGAGAATGGAGACTGCAACGCCGTCGATTTTTGGTTCAACAGTGAGTTTGGTTCCGGGGGCAATATTTTTTTGTAAACGTTCGAACCAGGCT